>NZ_JBFODN010000273.1:0-52298 GCF_040908345.1 Aeromonas sp. R3-1 | reverse complement strand
GCGGTAGTTCAGTCGGTTAGAATACCGGCCTGTCACGCCGGGGGTCGCGGGTTCGAGTCCCGTCCGCTCCGCCACTAATTTGAAGGCCTTCCCGATTGGGAAGGCCTTTTTGCTATGGGCGGTTTTGTCCATAAGACCCACAGGTTTGCATACCAGAACGAATACAAAAGCCCGGCTTCATGACCTAATGCCAGTCAATTAAGCACTTTTATGACTAAATATTCGAGATGTTGAATATCAAAGGTAGCTCCATGATTAAAGAGTCAATTTGGCTCCAACCCTTGCCCTGACTGGCATGCAATAAAAAGAGGGAGGCATCATGCCTCCCTCACTCGTTAGCCCTTATACCACGCGGGTTGGGACTCAAATTCTCTTAACTGACTTGCATTAAGCTTCATGACCTAGCTTTGGTGTTTTTAGCCTGCTGGTAAGCTGCCGGCATCCCACCACGATGCCAATACCTTCCCCTATTGGCGTTCTTGCCACTGTTTCCACCTCTGTATCGCAGCACATCCCATCTTGCGACTGTACGTCATCGCTTCCGCTTGTTTGTGTAATCCTCTAGTTTGTTTATGGATTTATTCCATTAAAACAGTCCCTTATCAAGAGTGAGCTGTTCTGCGGCAGGAATACTACATGGATTAAATGATAATGATTATTGTTTGAAAGATCGGGGCTGGGTCGTTACAATGCGGGCTGATTAATAAAGTGCTTTTCAAATGAGCCTTTTCTAATACTGCGCGCGGCCGGATGCCAGGGCGTTGTAATAAGTGAAGTAAGGGAATACGTCACCTTCCTACTAAAAATGTTCAGGCTAAAACATGACAACAGTGAAACCGAACAAGCTTGCCTTGCTGGTCTGCTCCCTTCTTGCTACCCAAGCCCACGCTGCCAAACAAGAAGTGATGGTTGTTACCGCCTCGGGTTTTCAGCAAAAAATCGAGGATTCTGCAGCCTCCATCTCCGTGATTACCCGTGAGCAGCTGGAAAAACGGGCATATCGCGATGTGACCGATGCCCTGAAGGATGTTCCCGGTGTTGTGGTGACTGGCGGTGGCAGCAGCAGTGATATCAGCATTCGCGGTATGGGTTCGAAATACACCCTGATGCTGGTTGATGGCAAGAAGGTGGATAGCCGTGGCACTCGCCCGAACAGCGATGGTCCGGGTATCGAACAGGGCTGGCTGCCGCCACTGCAGGCGATCGAGCGAATTGAGGTCGTCCGTGGCCCCATGTCATCCCGTTATGGTTCAGATGCCATGGGGGGCGTGATTAACGTGATTACCCGCAAGACCACCGGTCTGGCTTGGCAGGGCTCGGTTCATGCTGATTCTACCTTCCAGGAGAACAAGGATGCTGGCAACAGTTTCCAGACCGATGCCTATACCGCAGGTTCACTGATCGATGGCGTGTTGGGGCTGCGTTTCAATGGTCAGCTCGCACATCGTGGTGAAGACAAATTTATCCAGGGTTTTGCCGAGCAGGAGACTCGCAGTGGCACGGCGGTGCTCAGCTTCAAGCCTGATGACCATAACCGCTTCGATCTGGAAGCCAGTCGCAGCCTACAGGATCGGAATCGCACGGCCGGCAATTCACTGGCTGCCAAGGCGAAAGATAACCTTTATCGCTACGAGCGCACCAACTATGCGCTGACTCATGATGGCCAGTATGATTTCGGCTCTTCCAGCAGCTATCTGCAGCAGGAGACCAACAGCAACCCCGCTCGTAAGATGGAGCTTACCAACACCATCGCCGATACCCATACCCAGTTTATTCTGGGGGATCACTACCTGAGTGTCGGTGGTCAGTATCGCTATGAGGATCTGCACGACCAGGGCAATAACCTGAAAGTCGCCAACCCTGCCGAGCAGCTGACCCGCTGGAGTTGGGCGATGTTTGTCGAGGATGAGTGGTCACTCACTGACAGTTTTGCCCTGACAGGGGGCGCACGCATGGATCGAGACCAGAACTACGGTTCTCACTGGAGCCCGCGCCTCTACGGCGTCTGGCATCTGGATGACAGTTGGACCCTGAAAGGGGGCGTATCAACCGGTTACCGCTCCCCTGACTTGCGGATGTCGGCGGCCAACTGGGGCCAGGTCACCGGTGGTGGCAGCCTGGATGGCATGCTGGTCGGTAACCCTGATCTCAAACCCGAGACTAGCGTGAGTGAAGAGATCGGCCTGCTGTGGAACGGTCATCAGGGCTTTAACGCCGGTGTTACCCTGTTCAACACCGACTTCAAGAACAAGATCTCCGAAGTGCGTCGCTGCACCAGCAAGAGTGATCCCGCCTGTACCCTCAATGGGTACAGTTATGACTTCATAAGTGATCGGGTCAACGTCGACAAGGCGAACATGCGCGGTGTCGAGGGGATGATGGATTGGGCCATCAATGAGGATTGGTCGGTCAGCTCCAGCTACACCTTTACCCAGTCCGAGCAGAAGAGTGGTCCACTGGCGGGTCATGCCCTCAACCAGATGCCTCGTCACATGTTCAACGGCAGTGTTGACTGGCAAACCACCGAGGATCTCAGCCTTTGGTCACGGGTAAACTTCCGTGGCGAGACCTCCGAGTACCTGAGCCGGGTCAAGATGGCGGAGGGGACTCCTTCCTACACCTTCTTTGACATGGGCCTGGTCTACAAGGCCAACAAGCATCTGGATCTGACCGCCGGGGTCTACAACCTGTTCGACAAGACGGTGGATTACAGCAGCTATGGCACTGTGCTGGATGGTCGCCGCTACAACCTGGGCGTGACCTACAACTTCTGATAGGGAACCTGTCATGCGGCCGCCATCTTCCGATGGCGGCCGTTTTTATTGCGTGTCCGTCAGGGGGGCTATGCCTGATAGGGGGCGGCTTGCCAGGTATTGCGCCCCAGTCCCTTGGCCTGATACATGAGGGCGTCAGCCTGCCGTAGTAGTTGGTCGGCATCAGCCTCTCTCTCTGCGGCTACCCAGACTGCCCCGGTGCTGATGGAGAGGGTCACTTCGCCGCTGCTGGTGTGCAGGGTCTGCCGGTTGCTCTCCAGGCAAATGCGCTCTGCCCATTGTTCTGTCTCGGCCAATGTGGCCAGCGGCAGCAGCAGGCAAAACTCTTCGCCGCCGATGCGAGCCAGCAGAGCCTCTTCGGGCAACAGGTTGCTCACAGTAGTGGCCAGCTTTTCCAGCAACAGATCCCCGATGCCATGACCAAAGCGGTCATTGGTCTCCTTGAAGTGATCCACATCGAACAGCAGTAGAGCACAGGGCTCCCCGCTTGCCAGTCGTTGCTCCATGGCGGGCATGAATGCCCGTCGGTTGAGCAGGCCGGTCAGGGGGTCGGTACTGGCTTGTTTCTCCAGTCTGGCGTTGGCGCGGCTCAACTCGGTGGTGCGGCTGGCAACAGCGCGACGCAGTTGCACTATATAGGCCACCATGATTAACACTCCGGCAAACAGTAGCCAGGGACCGAGATGGATAGGGTAGACGGTTTCGACATGCATCCATTTGCGGATGATCCGCTCCCGATCGCTCTCTTTGAGCTTGGCGAAGCCCTCTTCCAGTCGGTTTAACAGGGCAAGGTCGCCTTATTTCACCGCAAAGCGGATCTGGTCGGTATAGAGGTGGCGAACCGGAATAAAGCGGGTGGGATCGTCCGAGGTATAGATGTAGAAGTTGGCGACCTGCAGATCGGCGATAAAGGCCTTTATGTCGCCCCGAAAGGCCGCCGCCAGCAGGGTGTCATTGTCGTCGAAGGTCTGCAGTCTGGTGCCGGGGAAGTAGCGTCTGGCGTAATACTCCTCGTAGCCACCGGCTACCACACCGACCGTTTCATGGAGCAGGTAGTAATGTACATCGGTGCCGCGCAGTTCGCTCGAGAAGAAGAGTTGGGAGTCGAGCTGGGCGAGAGGCCGGCCATAGTCGAACAGTTTGTCCCGCTCCGGTGACCAGAGCAGTCCGGCGTGAACGTCCGCTTTCCCCTCATGGAGCAGGTCGAGGGAGCCTTGCCAGTCGACCAGCCTGAACTCGATCTTCTGGCCGGTGACCCGGGCATATTCACGCCACAAATCGATCAGCAGGCCATCCGGCTGGCCCGACTCATTGATATAGGAGAAGGGCTGCCAGGCTTTGGAGTTGGTAATGATGAGCGGCTCTTCCGGGGCTTTGGCCCAGGCAGGCAGGGCAAGGGAGAGCAGCAGGAGCCCCCACCCGATACTGACTATGACTCCTGTCCTGGAAGAGGCCATCCTTGCTCCAATCCGTTGCCGTATACCGTCCCGTGGTCACCGATTATCACCGTCTTTCTGATCGAAGAACAAGCGCTCAAATGATGAAGTTTGCATGATGCAAATGGCGCCATGACAAGGCTGGCGGATAGAGTAACTACTTACAGCGGCAGGCTGATCCGCGCCTCCAGTCCCCCCTGTGGCCGATTGAGCAGGGTCAACTCGCCGCCGTGCTGATGCACCAGAGTGCGGGCAATTGAGAGCCCGAGCCCCACGCTGCCGGACTCGGTGTTGCGCGCTTCATCGAGCCGCACGAACGGCTTGAACACATCCTCGAGCCGCGCCGGATCGATCCCCGGCCCGTTATCGCAGACCCGGATCAACAGCTCCTCCTTGCGCCGCTCCAGCGACACTTCGGCGCTGCCGGCATATTTGATGGCGTTGCCGATCAGGTTCTGCAGCACCCGGCGCAGGGTGTTGGCCCGGCAGGCGTAGACCTCTTTGCCCTCCGCCAGACAGGTGACCGGCTGGCCGGTATCGGCATAGTCATCGCACAGGCTGACCAGCAGGCTGACCAGATCCAGCTCGCGAGTGGCCTCCTGCTGCCCCTCCTCGCGGGCAAAGCTGAGGGTGGCCGCCAGCATCTGCTCCATCTGTTGCAGGGTCTGCTGGATGCGCTCCTTGTCCTCGCCATCGGCCAGAAACTCGGTGCGTAGCCGCAGGCTGGTGATGGGGGTGCGCAGGTCGTGGGAGATGGCCGCCAGCATCCGGGTTCTGTCCTGCACGAAGCGGTCGAGCCGGGTGTGCATCCGGTTGAATGCCTGAATCGATTCGCGGATCTCGGTCGGCCCCTCCTCTTTCAAGGGCTCGATATCCTCGCCCCGTCCTAGCCGCTCCGCATTGCCTGCCAGCTGCTTGAGCGGGCGGGTGGCACGACGAAACAGCAGCACCATCAGCCCGATCACCAGACTGGCGACCAGCATCAGGTTGAGGGTGGTCTGCCACGACCAGCTGCCAGCCTCCTTGTCGACCAGCGAGCTGAACTGCAGCCAGCCCCCCTGCGGCAGTTCGATGGAGCCGTAGAGCCGCATATCCCGCGGCGGGGGCGGTCCCTTGCGATCCCGCATCATGCGGGCATGATGTTCCCACGCCTTGCTGCGCTGGGTATCCTCCTTCAGTTCGGCACTGATCTCGACGGTGAGGCCGGGGGGATAGTTGAGGCGCGAGCGCACCAGCTGCTCGAAGCGGGGGCTGCGGTTATCCGGTTGCAGCGGCTCGTCAGAGAGGCGCAGCAGCAGGGTTTCGCTGCGGCTCGCCTTGAGGATCTCGTCATAGAGAGATGGGGGTGATAGAGAGAGCAGCCTGACCACCGAGATGATCCGCTGCATGGCGTTGCGGCTGTTGACGAAGCCAAGCGCCTCCTCCCGATCCGAGCGGTAGATCTGGATACTGAGCAGCTGGATCAGGATCAGCCCTGCCAGCGCCACCAGAATGATCTGGCCTGTCAGCCCCTTGGGCCATATTTTTGCCCACAGTCGTTTCAAAAAGGTCACCGCTTATGCCTGCGTCACGTCGGCGGAGAACATATAGCCGCCACCCCAGATGGTCTTGATCAGCTCCGGATTCTTGGGATCCCGCTCCAGCTTGCGGCGCAGTCGACTCACCAGAGTATCGATGGCGCGATCAAAGGCTACCGCCTCGCGGCCACGGGCCAGGTCCAGCAGTTGATCCCGGCTCAGCACTCGCTGCGGTCGCTCGAGAAACACCTTGAGCAGATCGAATTCGGCGGTGGAGAGGCTCAGGCCCACCCCATCCTCATCGACCAGCTCCCGGCGATTGACGTCGAGCAACCAGCGATCGAAGCGCAGATCCCGGGTCAGGGTTTCGGCGGCGGGCTGGGTCTCGGCCTGGGTGCGGCGCATCACCGCCTTGATGCGCGCCAGCAGCTCGCGCGGGTTGAAGGGCTTGGCCAGATAGTCATCGGCCCCCATCTCCAATCCGATGATGCGGTCGGTCTCTTCCCCCATGGCAGTGAGCATGATGATGGGCAGGTTCGATTTGACCCGCAGCTCGCGGCAGAGGGTCAGACCATCTTCACCCGGCATCATCAGATCCAGCACCAGCAGGTCGAACTCCCGCTCCTCCAGCAGTCGCTTCATCTCCTTGCCATCCCGGGCGCAGCTGACCCGCAGGCCGTGCTGTTCCAGAAAGCGTTTCAAGAGATCGCGGATCTCGCTGTGGTCGTCGACCACCAGAATGTGGGTGTTGCCCTGGTTCATGAATACCTCCCCTGCTTGGCGTTGGCACGAGTATACGAAAATCCGCCCGGCGGTTTGTGTCAAAGTGTGCCAGATCCGCACGATGCCACACTCTGCTACAAAAAAGGGCGATGCTGGCAAAGTTCAGACACCGATAGGGTGTTTACTTGAGGGCAAGGCAAGAGCGCCGAACCAGAATCATCCCTACAGGAGATAGACCATGAAAAAGCTGACCAAAACCCTGCTGACCGCCACCCTGATCCTTGGCCTGCCGCTGGGCGCCTATGCAGCCAGCGAAGCAGCCCCCACCGGCCAGCCCGGCGCCATGGTGGATTGCCCGATGGACGGTGGTGGCATGATGGGTGGTAAACACCACGGTGGTCGCCACGACAAGATGGCTCGTATGCAGAACATGACCCCGGAGCAGATCCAGGCCAACTTGCAGCAACGTTATGATCGCATCGAGGATCCTGCCAAGAAGGCGGAGTTCATCAAGAAGCTCAACGAGCGTGCCGCCGCTATGACCAAGCACGCCGAAGCGATGAAGCAGTTCGCCGAAGCGAACCAGTAACAGCTCCAGCTGTTATCAACCCAAGGGTGGCCGAGGCCACCCTTTTTGTGATCGTATCGATCCATTTTCGCTCGAATCCTTATCTTGCTGTCGCTTATGTGAGCGATGGCAAACGCGCCGTGAGCGAATTGCAAGATAATGCCCGCTCATATAACAAGCTGCAGTTAGCAGTGGCCGAAAACAGGAGAGGGTATGGGTTGGGATCTGGGGACAATCAAGGGGCGATATACCGCCGTTTTTCTGGGATTCATGGTGGCGGTCTGTGTGCTGACCGTAATCGGCATCCAGTTATGGGTCAAACCCGAGCTGCAACGGGCGGGTGAGCAGAATCTGGTGCTGCGGGTCAGCGAGATTGCGACCGACATTCGCGATCAGCTCAACGGGGTGCAGAGCCAGTCACGCAGTATCACTCAGCTGGTGGCCCAACTGCCGAGCGAGCAAATCGATGCCGTTCTCCCTGCTCTGATCGATCAATATGGCAATGCGATGGTGTTTGGTGGCGGCATCTGGCCGATGCCGGATCAGCGGGAAGTCGGTCGCATCAAGTTCAGTACCTTCTTTCATCGGGATGATGCCAACAAGCTGATCCCCAACACCTACTGGAACTCGGCCGAGGCGCCCAACTATTTCGAGCAGCCCTGGCACAGAGCCGGGCAGCAGGCGGAGAAAGGCATGTGTGTCTGGGCGGCGGCTTACAAGGATGGTGCCAGCCAACAGCCGCGCACCAACTGTGCCATGGGGATCTATCGTGACGGTTCCCTTTACGGGGTGTCCACCATCGATGTGACGCTGGGTTTCTTCAATGATCTGGTCGCCAAAAAAGAGCAGGAGGTCGGTGGTCAGGTGATGATCGTCGAGGCCGACGGCAAGATCCTCAGCAAGAATGGTCGTTTGAGCGGGGATGTGGTGCTGGGCAACCTCTCATCTCACGGGGACTATCCCTTTGCCAGCGCCATCGCCAGCCTGCTGGGGCCGGGTAATGGCGCCGCGTTGCAGCGCACTACCTTTCAGGATCTGGGTGAAGAGCAGACATTGCTGATGCAACCCATCGAAGGAACCCCCTGGCTGTTGGCGGCGGCGCTGCCGACCAGCACCCTGACCCACGACAGTCAGGAGGTGCTCAAGACGCTGGCAGCGATCCAGCTACCGCTAGTGGTGCTGCTGTTTGCGCTGATGTTGATGGCCATCAATCAGCTGGGCAGTCGACTCGACACCCTCAAGCAGAACATCGATGCGCTCTCGGCCGGAGATGCTGATCTGACTGCCCGGATCCGGGTCAAGGGGCACGATGAGCTGGACCATATCGCTCAATCGGTGAACCGCTTTATCGCCTATCTGCAGCAGATGATGTTGCAGGTGACCGAGACCACAGAGCTGATTACCCGTGAATTGGCCCAGCTGGATCAGCAGACGGGGCAGGCCAGACGCATTCTCGGTGAGCATGCCGCCGAGACCGATCAGATAGTGACAGCCCTGACCGAGCTCAGCTCCACTGCCGACAATGTGGCGCACCACGCGAGCGATTCCGCCAGCTTTACCGAGTCTGCAAATGGTCAGGCGATTCAGTCCCGTCAGGTAGTGGGTCAGGCCTCTGCCAGTGTGGCGGCGCTGATCGATGAAGTGGATCTTGCTGCGACCAAGGTATTGGGGATGCAGGAAGATGCTCGCCAGATCAGCAGTGTACTCAGCGTGATCGGCGATATTGCTGCCCAGACCAACCTATTGGCACTCAACGCGGCCATCGAGGCGGCGCGGGCCGGTGAGCAGGGGCGCGGTTTTGCCGTGGTTGCTGATGAGGTGCGCGCACTGGCGGCGAGAACCCAGAATAGCACTGCCGAGGTGGGGAGCATGCTCTCCCGGTTGACGCAGGGGGTGGCCGAAGCCGTGGTGGCCATGGAGCACACCAAGCAGAGCTGTCAGGCGGCGACCGAGAATACCGAGCAGGTGACAGGCGGGCTCGACAAGATGGCGGATGCCGTGGTGCAAATAAACGATCTGGGTACCCAGATTGCGACTGCGGCAGAGGAGCAGAGCCGGGTGACCGAAGAGATCAACCGCAACATGGTCACCATCCGCGACATGGTCAATCTGCTGGTGGATAACGGTCAGAATACCGAACAGAGTTCGGCCACCCTGCTGGAGTCCAATCGCCAGCTGGTGGCGTTGGTACATCGCTTCAAGGTGTAACAAACCGATAATGAAAGAGGGGGAGCCCGGTGCTCCCCCTCTTGCTATCTGTGCCGATACGGGCGTGCAGCCCACTCCACCGGACGATCGAACTTAGCCCTGAGCCTTGTCGGTCAGGTCTACTTTCTTGACGGTATCACCTTCGAACTTGATAACGACGTTCTTCTTGGCTGCGTCGGTATCTTTCAGCAGGGTTTTGGTGGTTTCTGCCAGCAGCGGAGAGGCCTTCTTCAGGGCATCCAGATCATAAGTCCACACTTCCAGACCGGATTCGGTCTTGGTGGTGGCAGGAGCACCCAGCTTCTCTTTAATAGCCTGCTTGTTGGAGCCGCCTTCCTTGATATCCAGTGCCTTCTTGATGGCTTCGTTGGATGCGCTGTCCACTGCACCGGATACGGCGGTATTAGCTGCATCCTTGACGCTGCTGGTGACGCTGTCGGTCAGCGAGTCCATCAGGCCAGCATTGGCAAACAGGGGCAGGGTGGTGAGGGCAACCAGCAAACTCTTTTTCATTTTTTACAGATTCCATTGGTTCAAATGAGGCGGCTATGGAACCAATAAAAGAGCTGGGTGTCAAGTGAGGCAGCTATTGAGAGGTCTGTTAACTGTGTCTCATTTTTCACCAGCCGCAAATAGTTTTGGTATCTCCCGCACCAGCCAGCTTTTGGCTTTGCCCATGGTGTCTCGCCGCCAGGCCAGCACCACCTGCAGCTGATGGCGGTACTCGGGGCTAATCACCTTGAGCCGACCGGCCCGGATGTCCTCCTCAATCCAGCTCTGCGGCATGGTGCCGATGCCGAGCCCGGCCAGCAGGGCGTCGCGCTTTTCCGCCATGGTGCTGACGGTGAGGCGCGGCTGCTTGTCGAGCAGGCGGTAGGTGAGCACCGGTTTGCGAAGGGCGGTATCGGCGACCGCGATAGCGCGGTAGCGGCGCAGAGTCTCGTCAGCCAGAGGCTCCGGCTCCTGATGCAGCGGATGATCGGGATGGGCGACGTAGAGCATCACCTCGTCCTTGATCACCTGATGCTTGATGCCGGTCATCATGATGTCCGGGTTGATGGAGGAGATCAGCAGGTCGGCGCGACCATCTTCCAGACACTCCCAGCTACCCGCCAGCACCTCGGCCCGCAGCCGCAGTCGGGTATCGGTCTGCTCGGCCAGCTTCTCCACCAAGGGGTAGAGGGCCTGCACCGGGACCAGCGCATCGACGGCGACTGTGATGTCGGTCTCCCAGCCACGGGCCAATGCCCGGGTCTCTCCCACCAGATGCTCGGCTGCCTCCAGCAGCACCCGGCCGCGCTCCAGCAGCATGCGTCCCGCCGGGGTGAACTTGGTGCGGTGGCCGCTGCGGTCAAACAGCATGGCATCCAGTTCGTCTTCCAGCTTCTGCACCGTATAGCTCAATGCCGAGGGCACCTTGCCTAGCTCGTCGGCCGCCGCCGCGAAGCTGCCACGGCGGTCGATGGCATCCAGTACCCGGATCGCTTCCAGGGTCAGCGCCCGCTCCTTGTTCGATTCCTTGGCCATTCCTCACCTTCAATTTTTTTGAATATGTTTGCCAGTTTATCTCGCTAACAAGTTAGGTCATGTCACTTTAATATTCAATCAACGCTTAGGCAGGAACGTCGAGCGGCCAAATATGCGGGTAGTTCCGCACTGTGACAGACCAAATCGGTTTGTATGATGTCGGTGAAAGAACAACACACTATTTGAATGATCTCTTGTATGGATGCATTGATTCTGACCGAGCTGACTGGCACGCGAACAAATTCGTATGCCGCTGCGTACTCAAGGCACAGTTACCGTCAGCCTGGCTGACCAGAGCAGCGAATACCGTATTCCGTTCGGTATCGGTAGCGGCAAACAGCGTTAATCAACCGTCCCGGTAGATGAGGAGCAGACCATGATGCAATTGAGAGCCGCAGAAGCGCGGGGCAAGGCCAACTTTGGCTGGCTGGACGCGCGCCACAGTTTCTCCTTCGGTCACTACTATGACCCGGAGTGGATGGGACACTCGGTACTGCGGGTGATCAATCAGGATCTGGTTGCGCCGGGTGGCGGATTCGCCACCCACCCTCACGCCAATATGGAGATCCTCACCTGCGTGCTGCAAGGCACCATAGAGCACAAGGACAGCCTCGGCCATGCCGAGCAGATCCCGGCAGGGGATTTCCAGCTGATGAGTGCAGGTAGCGGGATCCGCCACAGCGAGTACAACCCCTCGCAGACGGAACCCCTCTCCCTGTTGCAGATCTGGATCGAGCCGAACGAGTTCGGCACGCCACCCGGGTATCAGCAGAAGAAGATCGAGTCCAGACCGGGCATGACGCTGGTAGCGTCACCGGATGGCGAGGCGGGATCGCTGCGGATCCGCCAACAGGCCCGCGTATGGCGGCTGGAACTGGCCCCGGGCGAGACGCTCGAATGGGCACTGGCTGGCCGACACGGTTACCTGCAGATGATTTCAGGTACGCTTGCCGCCAACGGTCTGGCTGCCCGACCCGGCGACGGGGTACTCAGTCGTGATGAATACCGGTGGGAGCTGGTTGCGACCAGTGCCAGCCAAGCCCTGTTATTTGACCTACCCTGAAGCAGTCAGCGGTGATGTGACACAAACGAGGAATATGAAATGGACAAGATGAAAGATGTAGCGCTGCTGGCGGGTCGTGTACTGCTGGCGCTGATGTTCGTAATGGCGGGCTGGAGCAAGATCGGCGGCTATGCCGGTACTCAGGGCTATATGGAAGCGATGGGTGTGCCGGGCTTTATGTTGCCGCTGGTGATCCTGCTTGAGCTGGGTGGTGGCCTTGCCGTCGTGCTGGGTCTCTTTACCCGCAGCCTCTCCGTGCTGCTGGCCGGTTTCACCCTGATGGCTGCCTTTATTTTCCATTATCAGCCTGCAGAACAGATGCAGATGCTGATGTTTATGAAGAACGTCTCCGTTGCCGGTGGTTTCCTGGCGCTGGCGGCGGCCGGAGCAGGGGCTTTCAGTCTGGATGCCCGTCTCGGCAAAAACTGGTAATGCCCTGAAGAGTCAAGTTTTCCAATGCTTTTTGGCCGGTGCAACTGCACCGGCTTTTTTCTGTCTGCGTTTTCCGGATAGGTGAGGCGGCGCGTCAAATCTGCGGCGCCCCTCATGGTTCGGCGGTTTACCCGCCTGCTGGCCACAAGAGCCTTTTGCATCTTCCCCCTCGATCCCCGACAATTCTCACTCTTGTGAAGTGACGGAAATGGCTCGCCTTTTCCCTCGCCCCCTCTCATCCACAGGCGGGAATTGCTCATGTTTACCCTCTACCACTCCAATCAGCTGGATCTGCTCAAAGAACTGCTGGTGAGCCGCATCCGGCAGGCCCCTCTCTCTCACCCCTTCGATCGGGAGCAGATCCTGGTGCAGAGCCCGGGCATGGCCCAGTGGCTCAAGCTGGCGCTGGCCAAAGCGTTCGGCATCGCTGCCAATATCGACTTTCCGCTGCCCGCCAGCTTTATCTGGGAGATGTTCACCCGGGTGCTGGCGGATGTGCCGCGTCAGAGTCCCTACAACAAGGGTTCCATGAGCTGGCAGCTGATGACCATTCTGCCCGCCTTGCTGGAGCGCCCCGCCTTTGCCCCGCTCGCCGCCTATCTGGGCGGGGGAGATGAGGTGGATCCTGCCCAGGATCCCGAGCAGGTGCGGTTGTGGCAGCTCTGCCAGAAGGTGGCGGATCTCTTTGACCAGTATCTGGTCTACCGGCCGGACTGGATCGCCCGCTGGGAAGAGGGGGAAGGATTGAGTCAGGAGCTGGCCGGGGTGAGCGGTCAGGACTGGCAGCCGGAGCTGTGGCGCGAGCTGGTGGCTCGCACCCTGGCGCTCTCTCCGAGCGGTTACCACCGTGCCAACCTCTACGAGGAGTTTATCCACGAGCTGGCGCGTACCGCCGATCTGCCGGGCAAGCTGCCGCAGCGGGTCTTCGTGTTTGGCATCTCGGCGCTGCCGCCGCGCTATGTGGAGGCGCTGCTGGCCCTCGGTAGCCGACCGGAGGTGGAGGTACATCTGTTCGTCACCAACCCCTGCCGCTACTACTGGGGGGATCTGCTGGATCGCAAGACCTTGGCGCGCCTCGAAAACAAGCTCAAACCCGGCACCGATATCGAGACATTGCAGGGCCCCGCCAACCCGCTGCTCGCCTCCATGGGCAAGCTGGGGCGCGACTACCTGCACCAGCTGATGGAGCTGGAGGTGCCGCAAATCGAGGCCTTCGTCGATATCGACGAGGTGGATGGCAAAGGCAATGTCAGCCTGCTGCGCGCCATCCAGAAGGATGTGCTGGAGCTGGCCGAACGGGGCGCCGGTCAGTTCGATCTCGACAGCAGCCACCACAAGAGCCCCATCAGCCCGGCGGATGGATCCTTGCAGATCCACGCCTGCCACGGCCCGATGCGGGAGCTGGAGGTGCTGCACGACCGGCTGCTGGCGCTGTTCGAGCAGGACCCGTCCCTCACCCCGAAAGACGTGGTGGTGATGATGCCGGATGTGAACAGCTACGGCCCCTATATTCAGGCGGTGTTTGGCGCGCGCGGTCAGATCCCGTTTGCGGTCTCGGATCGGGCTGCGAGTCAGGAGAGCCCGCTGCTGCAAAGCTTCCTCGCCCTGCTCAGGCTGCCCAACGCCCGCTTCGGGGCGGGGGAGCTGCTCGCCATTCTCGAGGTGCCCGCCGTGCTGCGCCGCTTCGAGCTGGATGACGACGAGTTCAACCAGCTGCGGGTCTGGGTGCAGGAGACCGGCATCCGCTGGGGGCTGGATGACAGCTACCCCGTCCGTTTCGATCTGCCGCCCATGTCCGGCAACAGCTGGCTGTTCGGCCTGCGCCGCATGCTGCTCGGCTTCGCCATGGGGGATGGCGAGCCGGTGGCGGGCATCTTGCCCTACGCCGACATCGAGGGTCAGCAGGGGCTGGCACTCGGCAAGCTCGCCTGGTTTGTCGATTCGCTGGCAGAATTCCTGCCCCGCCTGCAACAGGCGCAGCCGCTGGCCGATTGGAACGCCTGCCTGCTGGCGCTGCTGGAGCGCTTCTATCTGGCCGACGAGGATGAAGAGCGTCAGCTCCAGCTCATTCGCAGCCAACTGGCCGAGTGGCAGACCCGGCTTGGCGAGGCCCGCTTCGAGCAGCCCATCACCGCCGATCTGTTGCAGGACTACCTCGGCAGCGTGCTGGGAGAGTCCCGCTCCAGCCAGCGCTTCCTCGCCGGTCAGGTCAACTTCTGCACCCTGATGCCGATGCGCTCCATCCCCTTCAAGCAGGTCTGTCTGCTCGGCATGAATGACGGCGTCTACCCGCGCACCCTGGCCCCCATGGGGTTCGACCTGATGGCGGTGGCGGGCCGGCGTGGGGATCGCTCCCGTCGCGATGATGACCGCTACCTCTTCCTTGAGGCGCTGCTCAGCGCCCAGCAGGGGCTCTATATCAGCTATCAGGGCTTCAGCGCGCAGGACAACAGCGACAAGGTGCCGTCGGTGCTGCTGGCGGAGCTGATCGACTATGTGCGGCAGGGCTTTGTGCTGGCGGGGGATGAGGATCTGGACGACGAAACTTCCGGCAAGCGGTTGCTTAACCACCTGATGGTGGCGCACCCGCTCACCCCCTACAGTCGCGACTACTTCTACCCGGCGGCGGGTTCACGCCTCTTTACCTATGCCGCCGACTGGCTGCCCGCTCTCAATCCGGTGCGCGGCGCGGCCAACTTCCAGAGCGGCGAGCTGCCTCTCCCGCCCGAATGGGGCAAGGAGCAGGGGCTGGAGCTGGCGGAGCTGCTGCGCTTCTATCGCCAGCCCACCAAATATTTCCTCAACCGTCGCCTCAAGGTGTGGTTTGAGCTGAACGAAGCCAACATCGAGGACAGCGAGCCGTTCGAGCTGGATGGCCTGCAACATTATCAGCTGAAAGATCTGCTGCTCGATGCCCATCTGGCGGAAGGTGAAAGTACCGAGCGTCGCGAGCGGTTGCAGCTCACCGGCCTGCTGCCGCAAGGGTGGTTCGGCAGCCTGCTGCTGGACGATCTGGATGCCGAGATGGGCAAGCTGGCGGATCGGCTGCGGCCATGGGTTGCGGCCAATGAGTCAGAAAAACAGGCGGTGGAGATCGATATCTCCCTCACTCAGGGCCAGCTGCAAGGGTGGATCGACACTCAGAAGGGGCGCTTGCTGGTGGTCAAACCCGGCAGCTTCAACGGCAAGGATCTGCTGCTGGGCTGGATCCAGCACCTCTGCCTCTCATTGAGTGGCGCCCCCGGCGACACCCTGTTGTTCGATGCCAAACAGAGTCTGCGACTGCCTGCTCTTGCTGCCGACGAGGCGCGCCCCAAGCTGGCGGCGCTGGTGGCGTGCTGGGCGCAGGGGATGAAGCGGCCGCTGCCGTTCTTCCCCAACACCGCATGGGATTGGCTCAAGGCGATCGAGAAGGATCCCGACAAGCCGGAGGCGGCCGACAAGGCGGCTCTCACCCGTTTCAACGGCGGCTGGATGATCAATGGGGAGGGGCAAGACGTTTACGTCGCCCGCTGCTTCCCCGAACTCGATGACGAGGTGCTGGGGCAGTTGCAGGCGCTGGCCCGCGAACACCTGACCCCGCTGCTTAAGACCCTGGAGGAGCTGAAATAATGGCTAACCCGCTCAATACATTGCGTTTTCCCCTCCATGGTGAACGACTGATCGAAGCCTCCGCCGGTACCGGCAAGACCTACACCATCGCTGGTCTCTACCTGCGCCTGCTGCTGGGCCACGGCCCGCTCATCGAAGAGGGGGCCGATTCTGGTCAGCCGAGCGCCCACGAGCGGCCGCTCTCGGTGACCGAAATTCTGGTGGTGACCTTTACCGAAGCGGCCACCGCCGAGCTGCGCGGACGGATCCGTGGCCGCATCCACGAGGCGCGCCTCGCCTTTATGCGCGGCCATAGCAATGATGCCCTGCTGGCCCAACTGTTGGCAGAGGTGGCGGATCACGAGCTGGCGGCCCGTCGCCTGCTGGCTGCCGAGCGGCAGATGGACGAGGCGGCGGTCTTTACCATCCACGGCTTCTGCCAGCGGATGCTCAAGCAGAACGCCTTCGAGTCGGGCGCCCTCTTTGAAACCGAATTTCTTACCGACGATAGCCAGCTCAGGTTGCAGGCGGTGAGCGACTACTGGCGAGCCGAGTTCTATCCGGTGGATAAAGCCCTCGCCAGCGCCGTGCGCGCGCTCTGGCCAAGCCCCGCCGCCCTGCTGCGGGAGATGGGCAGCTGGCTCGACAACAGCGAGCTGGAGATCCACCCCGCGCTGGGGGACGAGACCCTCGCCACCCGCCATCAGGCGGCCATGAGCCGCATCGCGGCGGTGAAGAGTGAATGGCTGGCGCAGGTGGACGAGATCCGCCGCCAGACAGACGGCCAGATCAGCCGCTACACCGGCAAGAACTACGAAGGGTGGCTTGCCAAGATAGCCGACTGGGCGCAGGACGAGAGCAGTGGCTACGCCATCCCCAAGGAGCTGGAGCGCTTCGGCCAGACGGTGCTGGAGGAGAACCTCAAGAAGGGGGGCGCCGTGCCGACCCTGCCGCTGTTCAGCCAGATCGACCAGCTGCTGGCGAGCCGCCCCGGCATTCGGGATCTGATCCTGCAACGGGCGGCCAAAGTGGTGCGCAGCCGGATGCAGGCCAGCAAGCGCCAAGCCCATCAGCTCTCGTTCGATGACCTGCTGAAAGACCTCGATGGGGCGCTTGGCTCCAGCCTTGGCGAGAGGCTCTGCGAGCGCATTCGCGCCACCTATCGGGTGGCGATGATCGACGAATTTCAGGATACCGATCCCCAGCAGTACCGCATCTTCCATCGCCTCTACGGCGGCCATAGCGACACGGCGCTGTTGATGATCGGTGACCCCAAGCAGGCCATCTACGGCTTTCGCGGCGCCGACATCTTTACCTACATTCAGGCGCGGCGAAATGTGAGCGCCCACTACACCCTCGGGCGCAACTGGCGCTCCAGCAGTGCGCTGGTGGGGGCGGTCAATGGCCTGTTCGAACGGGCCAAGGATCCCTTTATCTACGAAGCGGATATCCCCTTCCTGCCGGTAGAGGCGCAGGGCAAGAGCAAGGCGCTGCTGCTCGATGGTGCCACCGCGCCGGTGCTCCACTGCTGGCAGCTGACCGGCCAGCCCACCTTCAACCGGGGGGATTACCAGAGCAAGATGGCCCGCGCCACCGCCGCCGAGATCCACCGCCTGCTGACCCTGGCCCGCGAGGGCAAGGCATTGATCGGCGACAAGGCGGTGAAGGCCGGGGATATCGCCGTGCTGGTGCGCACCGGCGCCGAGGGCAAGCTGGTGCAGCAGGAGCTGGCGCGGCTCGCCATCGCCTCCGTCTATCTGTCGAACCGCGAGAGCGTGCTGGAGCAGACGGAGGCGCGGGAGATCTTGCTAATCCTGCACGCCTGCCAGAACCCGAGCGAAGAGCGCAGCCTGCGGGCGGCGCTCGCCACCGGGCTGTTTGATCTCGACGCCAAGGCGCTCGATGGGCTGGCCAGCGACGAGCGGGCGTGGGAGAGCGCGGTGCAGGAGTTTATGGAGTACCGCAAGATCTGGCATCGCCGTGGCGTGCTGGCGATGCTGCGGGCCCTGCTGCACCGGCGCAATCTTGCCTCTTCGCTGTTGGCGAGCCCCTATGGCGAGCGGCGGCTGACCAACTTCCTCCATCTCGGCGAGCTGCTGCAACAGGTGAGCAGCGAGCTGGACGGGGAGTACGCCCTGCTGCGCTGGCTGGGGGAGGCGGTGAGCCGCCCCAACGGGCAGGATGCGGAGCAGGTACTGCGGCTCGAATCCGAGCGCAAGCTGGTGCAGATCGTCACCATCCACAAATCCAAGGGGCTGGAGTATCCGCTGGTGTTCCTGCCCTTTATCTGCAGCCACAGAACCGCCGAGACCCCGCTCTATCACGAGGCGGACGAGGCGGGCAATCGCACCATTCTCGATCTGACCGGCGCCGACTCGTCGCTCGCCGAAGCGGACAGGGAGCGCCTTGCCGAAGATTTGCGGCTGCTCTACGTGGCGCTGACCCGGGGCGTCTACGCCACCTGGCTGGGGCTGGCGCCGGTGCGGGCCGGGGCGGGCAAATCGGAGAAGACCGACCTGCACCACACCGCCATCGGCTACCTGCTGCAAAAGGGCGAGGAGGGGGATGCGCAGACGCTGGCGACCGCCTTGACCGAGCTGGCACAGGCGCTGCCCGGGGTGGCCGTCGGTGAGCCCTCGCTCACCCGCCCGGCCCCGCTGCCGCCAGAGGAGGAGCAGTTGGGCGAGCCGCAGGTGCGCCACTTTAGCGGCACCCTTGAACGGGACTGGTGGATCAGCTCCTACTCCGGGCTGGCAGCGCAGGGTCACGGTCACAGCAAGGGTGTCTTGGCCAATCCCGGCTTCGATGACGAGGTCGTCACCGAGGCGGCTGCATTGGCTGCCGAGCAACCGGAGGAGGCACCCCAGCCCTCCATCTTCACCTTCCCGAAGGGGGCGCGCCCCGGCACCCTGCTGCACAGCCTGTTCGAGACCATCGATTTTCAGAGCGCTGCGGGTGAGCCGCTGGCAGAGCATATCGCCACCCTGTTGGCTCAGGACGGCTTCGACGAAAGCTGGGCTCCGGTGCTGCAACAGCAGGTGGAGGCTGTGCTGGATACCCCGCTGGAAACAGGCTTTGGCGAGCCGGTACGGCTGCGGGATCTGGCGCCCGAGCGCAAACAGGTGGAGCTGGAGTTCTTCCTGCCCATGGGGCGGGTGACGGCACCGGCGCTGACCGCCCTCTGCCAGCAGCACGACCCGCTGTCGCGGGGCAACAAGCCGCTCAGCTTTGCCACCGTGCAGGGGATGCTCAAGGGCTTTATCGATCTGGTGTTCGAGTGGCAGGGGCGCTGGTATCTGCTCGACTACAAATCCAACCACCTCGGCATGAGCCCCGCCGATTACAGCCGTCCGGCGCTGGAGCGGGCGATGGCCGAGCACCGCTACGACCTGCAATACCAGCTCTACTCGCTGGCGCTGCACCGGCTGCTCACTTTGCGCCTGCTGGGCTACGACTTCGAGCAGCATTTTGGCGGCGTTTTCTATCTGTTCCTGCGCGGCATGCCGCAGGGGGGCATTTTCCATACCCGCCCGAGCCGTGAACTGGTGCTGGGGCTGGATAAGTTGTTTAGCGAAGGCAGTGAGCTGCCAGCAGCGGGATCCCAAGCATTAAACGAGGTAGAGGCATGAGCGGCACCATGATCAGCACCGCGACCAGCGCAATGATGGTTGAACGGTTGAAAACACTGGCGCTGGCTGGCCGCATCCGCCAGCTGGATCTGCAATTTGCCCGGCTGGTGGCCGACCTTGGCGGCAGCCCCGAGCTGGTGCTGGGGGCGGCGCTCACCTGCTTCGAGCTGGGCCGCGGCCATGTCTGTTTGCCGCTGGAGATGCTCGCTGCCGGATCCCTGCGCCCGTTCGGGCTGGATCCCCAGCAGAGCCGGGATCTGCTGGGGGATCTGGCGGATCCTTCCCGCTGGCCCGCTCTGTTTGCGGCTAGTCCCTTGGTTGGAACCGAGCAGGATGAGGGGCTCGCCCCGCGCTGGCCGCTGCGGCTGTGGCACGGGCGGCTCTACCTCACCCGCTACCACGATTTTGAACTGGGGGTGGCCCGCCATCTGCGCGCTTTGAGCGAGCGAGCCGAATGGCCGGAGATAGCTCCCGCTCTGTCGCGGCTGTTTGCCCGCGACTACGGGCTGGTGTTCGCGGCGCTGCTCAAGACCCGCCTCGCCCCCGACTTCTCGGCCCGCCACTTTATCGAGAAGTATCTGGATCTGGTGTTCCCGAACGAGGTGGACTGGCCCGCTATCGAAGGGCTGCTGGCCAGCGCCCAGGCGGCGAGCGATTTGAGCAAGCTGGATGCGCTGGTGCCCGAGGCGCTCTGCTGCAACGGCCAGAAGCTGGCGGCGGCCACCGCGGCGGCGCGCCCCTTTGCGGTGATCTCCGGCGGCCCCGGCACCGGCAAGACCACGACTGTGGCAAAACTGCTCGCCATTCTGGTGGAGACCGGCCTGCAAGCGGGCAAGGCCCCGGCGATCCGGCTGGTGGCCCCCACCGGCAAGGCGGCGGCGCGCCTCACCGAGAGTATCGGCTCTGCCCTGCAGGCCCTCGATCTGCCCCCCGAGTGGGTCGAGGCGATCCCCACCGAAGCGGGCACCCTGCACCGGCTGCTCGGGGTCATTCCGGGGCGCAGCCAGTTCCGCCACCACGCGGGCAACCCGCTGCACCTCGACCTGCTGGTGGTGGATGAGGCCTCCATGGTCGACCTGCCGATGATGGCGCGCCTGCTCGATGCGTTGCCAAGCCACGCCCGCCTGATCCTGCTCGGCGACAAGGATCAGCTCGCCTCGGTGGAGGCGGGGGCCGTGCTCGGCGATATCTGCAGCTTTATCGAACAGGGCATCAGCCCGGCGCAGGCGGACTGGCTCTCCCGTCAGACCGGCTACCGCTTGCAGGGCACGCCCGCGGGGGCCCCGGTGCGCGACAGCCTCTGCTTGCTGGCCAAGAGCTGGCGCTTTGATCAGCACTCTGGCATCGGCCAGCTGGCGCGCGCCTGCAACAGCGGCGATGCCGCGGCGGTGGAATCAGTCTGGGGCATGGGCTTTGCCGATATCAGCCTGCATCCCTGGGCGGGAGAGGCCTACGATGCCCTGATTGCCCAGGGGGTGGCCGGTTACGGCAGCTATCTGAAGGCGGCCCGCGCGGGGGAAGCGCCCGCCGCCGTGTTCAAGGCATTCAACAGCTTCCAGATCCTCTGCGCCCTGCGCGACGGCCCGTTCGGGGTGCAGGGGTTAAACGAGCGGCTGGAACTGGCCCTGTCACGGGCAGGCCTGATTGCCCGCGATGGCGACTGGTATGCCGGTCGCCCGGTGATGGTGGTGCGCAACGATCACGGGGTCGGCCTCTACAACGGCGATATGGGGCTCTGCCTGCCCGATGAAAGCGGGCGGCTCAAGGTCTGGTTCGAGCAGCCGGATGGCTCTCTGCGCGCCCTGTTGCCCAGCCGCTTGCCACCCCACGAGACGGTCTACGCCATGACCATCCACAAATCCCAGGGCTCGGAGTTTGCCCATACCGTGCTGGTGCTGCCCGACAGCCCCAGCCCGCTGCTGACCCGTGAGCTGGTCTACACCGGCATCACCCGCGCCAAGGCGCAGCTCGATCTCTACGGTGATCGCGCCCTGCTGGCACAGGCAGTACGGAAAAAGACCGAGCGTTATTCCGGATTGGCGGAGAGGTTGGGGGAGTGAGGACTGTAAAAATGAGGTGGGAGCCTGCATAGATTTACCCCATACCCCGTGAGCACATCGAGCACACCGAGCACGCTGAGCACATTGAGCACAGCGAGCACAGAAATGGTCTCTAAGTTATTGATTTAAAATGGCTGGTTTGTGGCAAAATTTTCAACTCAAAAATGAGTTGGGGGTGGGTTAACTTTCTCGGTTATGGTTTCAAGCATTTATGGGTATGTAAATCATGAAAGGTAGATTCTAAGTCATTGATAATGAAGGTGTTTTTGAAATATCTTAGTTGTTAGAAGGCTCAGGCTGCTTTCACATACTCAAGTGGCCTCTTCTGAGCCCAACAATAAGAGCGCAACATAGGAAATTAAAATGACGAACAAACAAGCTGACTTATCTTCAGAACTGCAACCCACAGCTACTGTGCCAGCTTTAAAATTAGATCCATCTCTGTTATTGAGTTTTACAAAAGCTCAGAAGACTAAAAAAAAGAGTAAGGCCCATCGAAATGTAATGAAGATGAGAGAAAAGATGTGGCCGGATCTTGATGAGGACATCCTTTGGCAGAGGAATCTTCATGATGGTTACTCATCTATTCCTAGAACTATGTCAATAATGATGAATATCATCGATGACTTGGCAAAAAAACATACCGGGAAATCAGTTCCTGCGGGTAAGACATATTTTGGTCTGTGGTGTAGGGTGTGGGATGAAAATATGTTGATTATTGAAAATGAAGCTAGTTATGCCGTAGAAGCAGGGTATCTAGGCGAAAGAAATGTCAGTACTTGGCGTAAGCATATGAAGACTTTGCATGAACTTGGTTTTATTGATGTGAGGTCTGGTGCATACGGGCCATATAATTTCATTCTTTTATTAAATCCATACTTAATTATGAAGAAGTTAGAGAGTGAAATTTCTACACAGTCGTTCAACCTGCTATTACAAAGAGCGATTGAAATCGGTGCAGATAAAGATCTTGCCAAATAAATAGAGAGGTAGTCATGAAAGAAAATTATAGGCTTATTCTTTTACTCGGAATTGAAATTGTTCGCTTGGTTCGACTTATATTTATCATGTCTAAGTAAATTTAATCTGTGAACATTAATGTTATGTCTCGTATGTTGGGCTTCGCAGGCTCAGCACCAACCTACCGATTGTGTAGGTTGGTGCTGAGCGTAGTGAAGCCCAACGTTTACCGCGAAATCTCTTTTTCCTTTCCCTCATCCCCAGACCTTCTCATCCTTTTCTAATAAATGGGAGAAGGGAGCAATGCCGTTACCGCAGTCCGATTACGCTTCGCTAATCGAACCTACACGGCTGACGATCATATTACCGGTGCCGCTTTATCCCCTCTCCCTCTGGGAGAGGGTTAGGGTGAGGGGCGCAGGTTGGCACAATGCCAATTTTGCCCGCTTCGTGAAATCCGGTAGGGTGCAAAGAACGAAGTGAATTGCACCGC
Organism: Aeromonas sp. R3-1; assembly: GCF_040908345.1. Taxonomy (NCBI): domain Bacteria; kingdom Pseudomonadati; phylum Pseudomonadota; class Gammaproteobacteria; order Aeromonadales; family Aeromonadaceae; genus Aeromonas; species Aeromonas sp. R3-1. The sequence continues at coordinate 29,317 of NZ_JBFODN010000273.1, read as the reverse complement.
TGCTATTTATCTGCCAAAAGGTGTAATGCGCTGCGCTTATTACACCCTACATCGAACCAACACACGACAGGATGTCATTGCTTGAAACTTGAATTTAACACCATCGACCTGGATCGGGATTACGAACTCTGTGTGCAGGCACGCAGGGATGCCTATTCTTGCAGCTTTCATACCCATGACGGTTTTGCCGACTTTATCGACGGCTATCGGGAGCGGATCCGCGCAAGGCTGGGGCAAGCGCAATGGCACTACCTCCATGTCTGGGCGGGTGAACAACTAGTGGGGCAGCTGGAGTTTCGCAGCTTTTCCGATGAGCCCGAGACCGGTTATGTGCAGCTGATTTATCTGTTCCCCGAATATCGTGGCACCGGTTTGGCTGCCGTGTTGCAGGCCTATATTCGCCAGCAGTTGCTGGGGGCTGGCTGCAAATGGGCGATCCTCTCCGTGAGTCGCACCAATGTGCGGGCCTTGAATCATTACCGGCGCTGTGGCTGGGTATTTCTACGCCCCAATCCGAAACATCAGGAGACGGATTTTTATCGACTGACTTTGGCCGAGTGACCTCTGTGATGGCCTCTGGGTATCCCCTCATTTATTCCCATCCCCCAAATGACTGAATCGTGAGTTAAATCCGGTAAATGGGGCGCGCTTGAGCCACACTTATGGCCACTCTGATTCAGCCTGCGCCGTGAGTGGCCGATAACCGGGGAAGCGGTGGTTCGGTGGGGTTCTGGCTGACAGATCTGTTGCAATATGCCAAGGTAGCGCCTCACGACAACAGCGCGATTCCCCGTGGTGGCGCGGGGCGGAAGAACAAGGATAACTGCTATGGTGCAGGACAGTGACACGATCAGGATCTCGGATGTCAGCGAGGCCGTGGTGCATGGCATTCTGGAGGTGACCAGCGATGGCATTTGGGATTGGCATGCCAATACCGGTTTTGTCTATCGCAACCCGGGCTGGTATCGGATGCTGGGTTACGAGCCTCACTCCCTCGGCAATACCGTCTTCACCTGGGAGAACGTGATCCACCCCGACGATCTGGCGGCGGTGATGGCGAAGTTCGATCTCTGTCTGAGCGGCAGCGCCCATGAGTATCGCGCCGAGTACCGTTGCCGCTGCCGGGATGGCAGTTACCTCTGGATTGAGGATTGCGGCCGCATCATTGAGCGCAATCCCGATGGCTCTGTGGCGCGGATGATCGGCGCCCATCGCGATATCCACGCCAGCAAGTTGTTGCTGGAGCAGCTGGAGCGGCGCAATCAGTCGCTGGAGCAGCAGGTTGCCGAGCGTACCGCCGAGCTGGTGCGACTCAACGAGGCGCTGCAACAGAAAGCCGAGGAGAACCGTCTGCTGGCAGAGACCGATGCTCTGACCGGCGCCGCCAGTCGCTATCGGCTGGAGCGGGCGTTGCAGCTGGAGTGCGAGCGGGCGCGCCGCTTCCATCAGCCGTTTACGGTGATCGCCATGGATGTGGACAACTTCAAGCAGATCAACGACAGCTATGGCCACAACGCCGGGGATCAGACCCTGATCAACATAGTGGCGCTGGTGCGCCGCCATATCCGCGAGATCGATCTGCTGGCCCGTTGGGGCGGTGACGAGTTTATGGTGTTGTTGCCCAACACCGGCCGCGAGGATGCGCTGGTGGTGGCGAGCAAGTTTCAGGCATTGATGGTGAGCGAGCCCATCTGCCCCCACGCGCCCGCTACCATGAGCTTCGGGCTGGCGGAGTATCAGCAGGATGAGCAGAAGGAGAGCCTGATGGTGCGCGCCGATCGGGCGCTCTATCAGGCCAAGCAGCTGGGTAAAGACCAGATCTGCTAACGCGCAGGGCACGGAAAGAAGAGCAGTAAAAAGGGCCGCAGGTTTGAAACCTGCGGCCCTTTTGCATTGTTACTGACGCGGCGCGACTTAGAAGTGGTAGCGCAGACCCAGCTTGAAGGTATCCAGAGAGTAGTGCTCGTCACCCAGGCTCAGGGCGTTGAACTGGCGCTCGTAACCGATACCTGCAGAGAAGTGGTCGTTGAAGGCGTAGTCCAGACCTACTTCCAGATTGGGGTGTACCTTGCTCTTGGTTGCGCTCTCGTTTACCTGACCGCTGAAACCGAGGAGGGTGGCGTTGCCGACAACCTCCACTTCGGTGCGGGTGTAGGCGATGCCCGGTTTGGCATAGGCGCTGAAGCCCCAGGCCAGCGGCTGGCTCAGCTTGGCGGCCAGGCTGATGCTGCGGGTTTCGATGGTGGTGTCGGCAAAGCCGGTTGCAATCGGGGAGGTCACCCAGGTCAGCTGATCCATCTGTTGGGCGTGCAGGCCACCTTCAACCGCCAGCCAGGGTTTGAAGCTGTAACCCACGATCAGGCTGCCGCCGTCGAGTTGGTCATCGATGAGCTTGGCGTCATAGGCGTCTTTGGCTGCACCATCGAGATCCATCTTGGAGGTAGTCAGATCCAGACCTGCATACCAGCCTTCGGCATGGGCGCCGCCATTCATGGCCAGAGCAAGCAGGGAGAAAGCGGCAATTTTATTAAACTTGTTCATGGATAAATAACCTTGTGTTGCGTGAACTGCGTGTGATTTATATTGCTCAATCCATGAAGCTTTTTATATTTCCATCATTGCTCTGCTTTCACAGAGGGGCCGCAGTATAGTCAGCACATTTCTGAATAACAAGAGAGTGATTTCCCCATTTTTCTAAATATGACTGGCTGCAAGTAGGGGCATTTTGTTTAATAAATGGTGTTATTAGAGTTTTAGCTTTATTGAGATTTAAATAATTAACTGGTGAGGCAAATGACAGACTACGAGCTCGCTTTTGATTCTATATGATTGATTTGTATCGGCATTTAATTTTCATTCTATCGTGGCCATGATGAGCTGTCTAAAAATTGGCATCTCAGATGTCACTGATTGGCATCAGGTTCTTTTCGATGATTTTTTGAACGCATCACAAGGTGAAACCGTGAGAAAAAAATCTATCTTTTTGCCTGTTTTTTGCTCTTTTTGAGGTTTGGGATTGTTCCCATTGAGGGTTTTGGTGGTCTTTTGAGGCTGTTTTTACGTGGGCCATGTTGCCCATCAGATACGCGAATGGGCGCTTATGGGTGGCTTTTCTCTTCACCCGGTAGCAGTTGTTGGGGTGGGCATGAGGCGCGATAAGCAGATATGGGTCGTGCGGCCTGATTAATTTTGTCTGCTTATATACACAAGCCATTTAAAAGATAGATTTTTGGAGTTTTAAATAACTTTATTATATTCGTTTTTATATTTAATGAAGCTTTCCAAGCAAGCCATTTAAATATATTGCATGGCAATAACACGGTATTGATGGCCGTTTAGGATACCTTGCCAGAACGGTCGTGGTGGCTGGCGCATCAGTGGGCGGCGGGTGGCCTGTGATACTTCCCCTTGTCGGGGCCCTTGACCTGACCTGCGAATTCAGGGAAAAGAAAAGGGCGGTGCTATCAGCGCCGCCCAATGCCAGGAAAGAGAAAAAACCTTACGGTTTAAAAGATAAAAATTTGGAAGCAAACAATCGATTTCTCAACCAGGAAGGGTCTTGAATTCGATACGTTTCGATTATGCGCGATGTTCTATGCAGCACTAGCAAAATGTTTGCGGGTTGAAAGATATGCACTGTCTGGTGTCAGATTTTGCGACCTCATCGTTCAACTGGTCTGTCCTGATGGGCGTTATAGGCGATTTTTTCTCTAGGCTGTTTTTTCGGTGTCAATATCTGAGCCTTGAAGGTAAAAACAGGTCAGAAGCTGACTCGGCATAACCATGCAATGAAAGTGCGATAACAAGGAAGAGTGGCATGACCTACAGCCAGACCCTGGCCAACAATATTCTCGACACCCTGAAGAAGACCCTGACCGACAAGGGGATCCGCTATCAGACCCTGGCAGAAGCCATGGGTGTCTCCATCGCGACCGTGAAACGGATGATGAACAAGCCCTCGCTGCCGTTCGATACCCTGCTGGAGATCTGCCATCTGGTGGGGCTCTCGTTCGAGGAGTTGCTGGATCGCACTCAGGACGCCCAGAGCCGCCGCGCCGTCTTTACCCAGGAGCAGGATGAGGCGTTTCACAACGAGCCGGGGCTCTACGCCTTTCTCGCCAATATCTTCTGGCGCGACAAGACGCTGATCGATCTCAAGCGGGAGTACGGCCTGACCGATGCCTCCTGCTACCTCTATCTGCGCAAGCTGGAGAAGCTCGGCATTTTGCAGCTCGGTATCGACAACAGTTACCACTTCCTGATCAGCGAGCGGATCAGCTTCGAGCAGCACAGCCGCTTCGCCCGTCAGCAGGCGCGGCAGGCGATGTCAGTGCTGGGGGAGTATCTGGTGGAGAACATGCACAAGTCGAACAACTATATGGCGCTCTGTCAGCTGCACCTCAACGAGGGGGAGGCGATGGCGCTGATCGACCGGATGAAGGAGTACTGGCATCAGGAGATCAAGCTCAACCGCCCCGCTATCGGTCAGCAGGAGCATGCCAAGACCTACACCATGTCGCTGCAACTGGCAGACTGCGGCTACCAGAGCTTTGACGACATGATCCCCAATATCGACAACTGATCCCGGCGGATCCTGCGGGATCCGTGTCTGCTCGTGAGTCTGAGAGTGGTTACTCTGCCAGTTGCATGGGCTGCGCTTTGGCAATGATGGGTTGCAGCGCCCGGGTATTGAGGCCGATGCGGATCGCCACTGTGCTCGGCAGTGCTCTGGATATTTTCCCTAATCGGCGACCCGTGTTTGTTGCAGCTTGCCTGCGATCGGCTGCAATGCTCGCGTATCCAAACAAATGCGGATCGCATCCGGCCGCCAGTGCTCGATATCGCAATCCACCAGACCGCCTCGCTCGTCGTAGTTGACCCGCACCAGCCGTAGCACCGCGCTCCCCTCCGCCAGATTGAGGGCGCGGGCGATGGCACCGCGCGCCGCCGAGGGGGTGATCTCGAGACTCGCCCCACCCTGGCCTATGCCATAGCGCTGCTGATAGAGCTCGGTGAGGGAGCTGGCCAGCGGCGCGCTGGCGATATCGGGAAAGCGGCTCGCCAGCAGGTGATGGCTGACATGAAGCACAGGGCGGCCGTCGATCAGCCGCTGGCGGCGGATCTCATAAAGTGGAGTGAAGGGTTCCAGCCCCATCCAGCGGCACAGCTCGCTGCTGGCAAGCTCGCTGCCGTGGGCCAGCACCCGGGTTTCGGCGGTGCGTTGCTGCTCGCCAATCCACTGGTGAAAGTGGGTGTGGATGGCGGGATCGTAGGTGAGGCGGGGTGGCGCCACAAACCAGCCGCGCCGCTCGGCCCGGTAGATAAGGCCGTCCGCTTCGAGGCTGGAGAGCGCCTCCTTGATGGTGATGCGGGTGGTGGCGAAACGCTCGCTCAGGGCCCGTTCGGCGGGCAGCTGCTGCCCGGCCCCCAACTGGCCGCTGCCGATATAGCGGCGCAGAGTATGGCAAATCTGTTCGCACTTGGAGGAGGAGCGGCCATCGGCCATGCTCTGTTCGTTCACTCTCTGCTCGCTCAATCTCGGCTCGGTCACACTCTTGTCCCTGTTGCTTATTCAGAAGGCGGATGACTGGAGTAGTCCAGCCTCACTCGGGTTCAGAGTTGTAACTGCTGTGGATGACAGCGCCATGACAGGGTGATTGTCATCAAACTGCCATTAAAGCGCCCCGCCACCGTCACAATTCCCCTCTAGCATCCCTCTCGAACCTTAACTGACCTAGTCCAGAGGGATGGGATGATGAAAAGCGTGATCGCAAGTGCACTGGCCATGGTGGCCATCAGCCAACCACTTTTTGCAGCTGAAAATATCGCGGATCTCGAAAAGGCCGCCCGTGGCGAAGGCCAGCTCCACAGCATCGGCATGCCCGACAGCTGGGCCAACTGGAAGGATACCTGGCAGCAGCTGGGCAGCATCTACGGCATCAAGCATCAGGATACCGACATGAGCTCTGCGCAGGAGATCGCCAAGTTCGCCGCCGAGAAGGCCAACGCCACCGCCGATATCGGTGACGTGGGCGGCGCCTTCGGTCCGGTTGCGGTCAAGCAGGGTGTTACCCAGCCCTACAAACCCTCCACCTGGGCTGATATTCCCAACTGGGCCAAGGACGCCGACGGTCACTGGATGCTGGCCTATACCGGCACCATCGCCTTCCTGATCAACAAGGATCTGGTCAAGGCCGCCCCCACCAGCTGGCAGTCCCTGCTGGGTGGCGACTACAAGGTGACCCTGGGTGATGTGGGCGTAGCCTCCCAGGCCAACAACGGCGTGCTGGCGGCGGCCTATGCCACCGGCGGCAGCGAGAAGAACCTCAAGCCCGCGCTGGAGCTGTTCGGCCAGCTGGCCAAGCAGGGTCGTCTCTCCCTGAACGATCCGACCATCGCCAACATCGAGAAGGGTGAGGTGGAAGTGGGTGTGCTGTGGGACTTCAACGCCCTCAACTACCGCGACCAGATCGACCCCAAGAAGTTTGATGTGGTGATCCCGAGTGACGGCTCCGTCATCGCCGGTTACACCACCATCATCAACAAGTGGGCCAAGAACCCCAACGCCGCCAAGCTGGCCCGTGAATACATCCTCTCCGATGCCGGTCAAATCAACCTGGCCCGCGGCTACGCCCGCCCGATCCGCAGCAACGTGACTTTGCCGGATGATGTGAAGGCCAAGCTGCTGCCAGCCGAGCAGTACGCCAATGCCAAGCCGGTGCAGGATCACGCCGCCTGGGAGCAGAGCTCCAAAGCCCTGCCGCGCCAGTGGCAAGAAACCGTCATGATCAACATGCAGTAAGGGAATCCAGTGCAACACAAGGTGATAGTGGTACTTGTGGATGGTCTGGCAGCCGAGGTAGCCCACACCATGGGCTACCTCGGTGGCATGGTGGAGGCGGGGCGGGGCCTGCATACGACCCTGAATGCGGCCCTGCCGTCTCTCTCCCGACCCCTCTACGAGTGCATCCTGACCGGCGTGCCGCCGGTGGTGAGCGGCATCACCCACAACGGGGTGAGTCGCCTCAGTCTGCATGACTCCATCTTCCATCTGGCCCGCGCCGCGGGCAAACGCACCGCAGCGGCGGCCTATTACTGGGTGAGCGAACTCTACAACCGCAGCCCCTGGCTGGCTGCCCGTGATCGCTTTACTCATGACGAGCAGTTGCCGATCCAGCACGGCTGCTTCTACTGGGATGACAACTATCCCGACAGCCATCTGCTGATGGATGGGGAATGGCTGCGAACCCAATACGATCCCGATTTTCTGCTGATCCATCCGATGGGGGTGGACGATGCAGGCCACAAGTTTGGCCTCGATTCCCGCCAGTACCGCAATCAGGCGCGCCGCATGGACAGCCTGCTGGCCGATCTGCTGCCCCAGTGGCTGGCAGAGGGGTATCAGGTGGTGATCACCTCGGATCACGGTATGAACAACGACCTGAGCCACGGCGGCACCCTGCCCGAGGAGCGCACCGTGCCGCTCTGGCTGTTTGGCGATGCCTTTATCGAACGCTGGCCGGATGGGGTAGTGATCGCACAGAACCAGCTCTGCGCCCTGATGGCCGATCTGCTGGGGGTTTCCCACGACAAGCCGGCAGCGCCACCGCTGCTCAAGGCCGCCTTTATGCGCGAGGTGCACTGATGATGCCTGCCACCACCGAGATCCTCGTGGATCAACCCGTGGCCACCAAGCACAGGGTGCGCCGCCACTGGCTGCCCGCACTGGTATTGCTGCCGTTTATCCTCTTGATGATCCTGTTCCAGCTCGCCCCCATGGTGTGGGTGCTGGTGGGCAGCTTTCAGACCCCAGATGGCTGGGGCCTCGACTACTACCGGGAGATTTTGAGCTCCCCCTTCTACCTGCAATCGTTCGGCAACTCATTGCGCATCGCCGGTATCGCCAGTCTGGCGGGGCTTGCCATCGGCACCTTCGGGGCGGCGGCACTGCGTCACAGCGGTGAGCGGGTCAAGCGGCTGCTGCTGGCCTTCGTCACCATGACCGGCAACTTCAGCGGGGTGCCGCTGGCATTCGCCTTTATCATCATTCTCGGCATCAATGGTGCGGTGACCCTGCTGCTGAAATCCTGGGGATTGATCGACGGCTTCAACCTCTACTCGGGGTCGGGCCTTATTCTCATCTACACCTACTTCCAGATCCCGCTCGCCCTGCTGTTGCTCTACCCGGCCTTCGATGCGCTGCAGGATGAGTGGCCGCAAGCGGCCGCGCTGCTGGGGGCGAGCAAGGGGCAGTATGTATGGCACGTGGCGCTGCCGGTGCTGACGCCTGCGCTGCTCGGCACCCTGATCATCCTGTTTGCCAACGCGGTGGGGGCCTATGCCTCTGCCTACGCCCTCACCACCGGCAACTTCAATCTGGTGACCATCCGGGTGGCCAGTCTGGTCTCCGGAGATATCTTCCTCGAGCCCAATATGGCGGCGGCGCTGGCGGTGATCCTGATGGTGCTGCTGGGGGTGGTGACGGCCGCCAACCAGTGGCTGCTGAAAAAGAGCTATGTGAACAAGGGGCAATCCCATGCATGATTTGACGCCGCGCTGGCCCAAGTGGGTGCTGGGTGGGCTGGTTGCCACCCTGCTGCTGCCGCTGTTGGCCACCTTTCTCTACTCCATCTCCACCCGCTGGGGGGCGACCCTGCTGCCGGATGGCTTCACCCTCGACTGGTATCTCAAGCTGTGGGGCGATCCGCGCTTTCTGGCGGCGTTTGGTCGCAGCCTCCTGGTCTGCTTCGCCACCCTGCTGCTGGGCACCCTGGTGCTGGTACCGACCGTGCTGGTGGTGGCCTACTACTTCCCAAAGCTGGATCCCTGGATGAACCTGTTGATCCTGCTCCCCTTCGCGGTGCCACCTGTGGTCTCCTCGGTGGGGCTGTTGCAGATCTACGCCGACGGCCCGCTGCCAATTATTGGCACGCCGTGGATCCTGATCGGTACCTGGTTCACCGTGGTGCTCCCCTTTATGTATCGGGCGCTGGCCAACAGCCTGCAAGGGGTACCGCTCAGGGATTTGATGGATGCCGCCCATCTGCTGGGGGCAAGTAGTCGGCGCGCCTTCCTGCTGGTGGTGATCCCCTGCCTGCGCAAGGGATTGCTGGCGGCGCTGTTTCTCTCGCTCTCTTTCCTGCTCGGCGAGTTCGTGTTTGCCAACATGCTGGTGGGCACCCGTTACGAGACCCTGCAGGTCTACCTCTACAACATGCGCGCCACCTCGGGCCACTTCACCAGTGCGCTGGTGATGAGCTACTTCCTGCTGACCCTGCTGCTCACCTGGGCGGCCAACAGATTTCATCGGTGATCCAAGATGTTTCATTTAGAAGTCAATCAGTTGCATAAATCCTACGGCGATACGCCGGTGTTCGAGGGGATCGAATTCGGCATCCGCAAGGGGGAGCTGGTGACCCTGCTCGGCCCCTCCGGCTGCGGCAAATCCACCCTGCTGCGGGCGCTGGCGGGGCTCACTCCGGTGGATGGCGGTCAGGTGCGGGTGGCCGGTGAGGAGATCACCTGGCAGGCGCCCCAGAAGCGGGGCATCGGCATGGTGTTCCAGAGCTATGCGCTGTTCCCCAACATGACGGTGTGGGACAACGTCGCCTTCGGCCTCAAGATGAAACCCCAGCCGGGGCGGGAGCTGGCGGCCAGCGTGCAGGAGGCGATTGAGCTGGTGGAGCTGACCGGCTTCGAGCGCCGCTATCCGGCCGAGCTCTCCGGCGGTCAGCGCCAGCGGGTGGCACTGGCCCGGGCTTTGGTGGTGCAGCCGCGGATCCTGCTGCTGGACGAGCCGCTCTCGGCACTGGATGCCCGTATCCGTCGCAGCCTGCGCCAGCAGATCCGCGAGATCCAGCAGCGCCTCGAGCTCACCACCATCTTCGTGACCCACGATCAGGAGGAGGCGCTCACCATGTCGGATCGGATCTTCCTGATGAACAAGGGATCCATCGTCCAGAGCGGTACACCGGAGGAGATCTATACCCGTCCCGCCAGCGAGTTTGTGGCGGGCTTTATCGGCAACTACAACCTGCTTGGCGCCGAGCAGGGCAAGTCGCTGTTCGGCCCCCGTTTTCAGGGCAAGCTGGCGCTGCGGCCGGAGTCCATTACCCTGCTGCCCGCCGGGGCGACCAGCAGCGAACCCAGCCTGCCCGGCATCGTTCGCCAGCAACAGCTGCTCGGCAACGTCATCCGCTATCAGGTGGAGTGCGAGGCGGGGTTGTTGACGGTGGATTGCCTCAACCGTTCGGCTGGCGATCTGCTGGCCACCGGCAGTGCCGTGACCCTGGCGGTGGCCCGGGATCAACTCTGTGAGGTAGCATGAGGCCGCATTTCATTTCCATTTTCACTGCAAGGAGCCCTCATGGCACTGGCACTGTTTGATCTGGACGAGACCCTGATTGCCGGGGATTCCGCCAGCCTCTGGCTGGAGTACATGGTGGCCGAGGAGCTGGCGCCCGCCAGCATGATCGCCGAGGAGCAGGCCATGATGTCCCTCTACCATCAGGGCAAGATGGATATGCACCAGTACATGGCCTTCACCCTGCAACCGTTGGCGGGCAAGACGCGCCAGTGGCTCGACTCGCTCTGTGCCCGCTTTGCCGAGCAGGCGCTGCGCGAGCGCCTCTACCCCGAGGGGTTGGCGCGCATCGAATGGCATCGGGAGCGGGGCGACGATCTGGTGCTCATCTCCGCCTCCGGCGAGCATCTGGTGGCCCCCATGGCGAAGATGCTGGGGATGGATCACTGCGTCGCCATTTTGCTCGATGAGGAGGAGGGGATGCTGACCGGCCAGACCCGCGGCACCCTCAGCTTTCGCGAGGGCAAGGTGGCCCGCATAAACCAGCTGTTTGCAGGCAGGGACCACCTCTGGCAGGGGAGCTTTGGCTACAGCGACTCCCACAACGATCTGCCCATGCTGCGGGCGGTGAGCCATCCCCATGCGGTCAATCCTGCCCCCGCGCTGCGTCAGCAGGCCGAGGAGCTGGGCTGGCCGGTGTGGGAGTGGCAGCGCTGAGCCGCGCGCCACACAGGCTTAACGTGCGGCAAGAAGCACGAAAAACAAAGAGAGAGGCAGGAGCCTCTCTCTTTGTTTTTGCGGACAGCGTTGTGGATGAGGCTGGCCGCTGGGGCTACCCTTCGTTGGTTTGTTGTCGGGGCTCGCCAAAGGCGGGAATGTCCTCCTCGGCACTCTGGTGAGGGGCGTGGCGCAGCGGGAAGCAGATACGGTTTTTCCCCTCCCGCTTGGCCTGGTAGACCCCCTTGTCGGCCAGCTCCACCAGTTCTTTGGCCGAGAGCCCGGAGCGGCTGAAAGCCACCCCGCCGCTGATGGTGATGGTGAGATCGGGTTCGCGCCACTCCAGCTGCTCCACCCCGAGCCGGAACGCTTCCAGCAGGGAGGGGAGCATCGGCTGCTCTTCGCCGTAACGGAAGATCAGCACCAGCTCCTCGCCGCCATAGCGGCAGAACCAGCCCCACTCGTGGAACAGATTCATGCCCAGCTTGCTCACCCGCTTGAGCACCACATCCCCCGCCTGATGGCCGTGGGTATCGTTGACTCGCTTGAAATCATCCAGATCGAACATCACCACCCCGAAGGGAGCGCCACTGTTGAGCTGCTTCTGCAGGCACTCGTCGAAGAAGCGACGATTGTAGAGCCCGGTGAGCTTGTCCTGATTGGCTTGCAGCCGGATCTGGGCAAAGTCCTGGCTGGCGGCATCCATCTCTTCATAGACCTTGGCCAGCTCCAGCATGCGGCGGCCGTTGTAGGCGATACCGCCGGAGCGGCTGGCGCGGATCAGCAGGGTGATCTCCCCCAGCATGCGGCGGAAGTAACGGGACCAGAGCAGGGCCAGCAGCAGATAGAGAATGCAGGCGACGGCAATCATCAGCTGCACGTTGATGGAGACGCTGTCGATCACCTGTTGCATGCTGGCAGTCGGCTCGACGCTGAGCAGGATCCAGCGCTGCTCGGGGATGCGGTAGTAGGAGACCATCAGGCCGCTGGCATCATCGAGGAAAAAGCCCTGCGGCTGTTGCATCCGGGCCAGCCAGTCGGGGTGGGCGAGGGGTTTGAATACCCGTTCGCGATCCGGATGGGCCAGCACCAGCCCGTCATGGTTGAGCAGGAGCTGATAGCCATTACCCAGATGGTGACTCTGAGCATGCCGACTGTTTAGCCAGCTGGCGAGGGGGGTGAGCTGGGTATCCAGCGAGAGTACGCCAACCCGCTTGCCGTCAGGATCTTTAATTACCCGAGCCAGCGCCATGGTGAGAGTGCCCAAGGTGTAGTCGTAATAAGGATCAGTCCAGACAATCTGTCCGGGATGGCTGGCGGCCAGCAGATACCAGGGGCGGGTTCTGGGATCGAACTTCTCGTCGGCCTGCCAGGATGGGTGGATCAGCATCTTGCGATGCTCGGTGCCCACGTAGACGTAATCGAGCTCCATCACCTTGTGATAGGCCTGCCACTGTTGCAGGTAGCGCTCGCCGTTGCGGATCTCCGGACCGCTGAAATCCCGATAATTTACCTGCTGATAAATGAGCGTAAACTGGCGTTTGAGGGTCGCCAGATAGGGTTCTATCAGGGTATGGAAATACTGGGTGTTGCGAGCAATCAGATATTGTTGCTGCTCGTGGCGCAGGGTGCGCTCCATATGCAGGTAGTAGATGCTGCCGAGCAGCAACACAGGGATAAAGAGCAAGAGGAAGCCCAGCCGCATGCGGGTGATCAAAGACCAAGTGTTCTTGGGCTTGGCGGGGGACATGAACAGATCCTTTTCGTCTCGGGTGACACCAGCATATATGATGCTGTGCGGCTCGTCTAAAGGCAGAAAATGAGATGTTTCCGATGCTGAACCACACTCTGCTCTCAATGATTCATTATGGCAGCATAGCGGTGCTGATCCTTGCCCTCTGTGTCGAGTATCTGATCTTTCGGCGCGGCCTGAACATGCTGCGAGTGCGCCGCCTGCTGCTGGCAGATGGGGTGGCGGCGCTGGCGCTCTTCTCCATCTTTGCGACCGGGTGTCTGCTGGCCCTCGAGCATGCCAGCTCGGTGGCAGAGATCTTTGCCCATCCTTCCCACGGCCTCAAGATGGGGCTGTTTCTGCTGATTGTCGGCTCCCTCGTTTATCCCAGCCGCCTCTTCTATCGCTGGCGTCGCGCCCTGCGTCTGGGCAAGGCGCCGATGATCTCCATCCAGCAGCACTTCCGGGTGGTGTGGATCCTGCGGGGCAATCTGCTACTGATTGCCCTGTTGGCCGTGTTCACCAAGTCCTCGCTGCTGTAACACTCGCGGTGCTCAAAAGCAGTGCAAGGCAGAGCGTTGAGAGCGAGAGCGAAGACAAAGAGTGGAGACAAGAGGATAGGGAGGCGGGTATCTTGGATCAGATAACCCGTCACGCGCCGATTTAAGGAAGAATCGCCATGCGCTCCAATCTGATGTTGCTGATGGCTGCCACCATCTGGGGTATGGGCTTTGTCGCCCAGCGCCTCGGGATGGAGCACATGGGGCCCTATACCTTCAATGGCCTGCGCTTTCTGCTCGGCGCCCTCTCCCTGCTGCCGCTGCTCTGGTGGCTCAAATCCCGACAACCTGTTGCCGTCGCGGGTGACCATCGCCAGCTGCTGATCGGTGGTGTGCTGGCCGGGCTGGTGCTGTTCTGTGCCGCCTCCCTGCAGCAGGTGGGGCTGCTCTACACCACGGCCGCCAAGGCCGGTTTCATCACCGGGCTCTACATCATTCTGGTGCCGGTACTGGGGCTGCTGCTGCGCCACAAGAGCGGGCTCAATACCTGGATCGGCGCCATCATCGCGCTGGCCGGTCTCTATGTACTGAGCGTCACCGACGAGTTCACCATCGGCTTTGGCGATCTGTTGCAGGTGGTCGGCGCCCTGTTCTGGGCTGTGCATCTATTGCTGGTGGATCACTATTCCAACCGGGTTGCCCCCATCAAGCTGGCTGGAGTGCAGTTCGTGGTCTGCGGCCTGCTCAGCCTCGCCACCGCCTTTGTCATCGAAACCCCGACTGTGGCTGGCGCCGTGGCCGGTTGGCAGGCGCTGCTCTACGCCGGGCTGGTATCGGTCGGGGTGGGTTATACCCTGCAGGTGGTGGGGCAGCGGGGCGCCCATCCTGCCCATGCCGCCATCATCCTCAGTCTGGAGACCGTCTTTGCCGCCGTGGGTGGCGTGTTGCTGCTGGGGGAGACGCTGGACGAGCGCGCCATTGCCGGTTGCGCCCTGATGCTGGCAGGGATGCTCATCTCCCAGATCCGCTTGAGATGGTGGTGGAAATCGCGTCGGGACAAGGTGCCCGCGACCAAGTAAACCGCAGCCCGCTGCATAACAAAAACGCCCCGACTGTCGGGGCGTTTTGCATGATGGCGACTCAGATCAGGGGCGCTGATCCAGCTCGCGCTCCAGCTCTACCGCCTTTTGACGGGCTGGATGGGTATTGAGGCGCTGCCAGTAGGCTTGCAGATGCGGGAAGTGGGCCAGCTGATCGCTTTGCGCCAGCAGATCCACCAGGAAGGAGTTCATGATGTCGGCGCCGGAGAGGCGATCCCCCACCAGATAGTGGCGATTCGCCAGTACCTCGTTGAGGTAGCCCAGCACCTTGGCACACTCCGCCTTGGCGTAGTCCGGCAGGAAGCGCATCGGGCTGCCATCCTTGCGCACGAACATGTCGAGCAGCAGCGGCAGAATGCCGGAGCTCTCGGCAAAGTGGAGCCACTGCAGATATTCGGCATACTCCGAGCTGTCTGTGGCCGGCGCCAGCCGATCCGGGGCGTAGCGGGCAATCAGGTACTCGGTGATGGCGCCCGATTCCGCCAGCACCCGGCCGTCGAACTCGATGACCGGCGACTTGCCGAGGGGGTGGATGGCTTTTAGTTCGGGCGGTGCCAGAAAGGTGGTGGCATCGCGCTGATACGCCTTGATCTCATAGGGCAGGCCCAGCTCTTCGAGCAGCCAGATGATGCGCTGGGAGCGGGATTTGTTCAGGTGGTGCAGGACTATCATAACGACCTCGATTCGGTGGCAGGATGGGGTATACGAGCGGACGAGGGGGGCGGTTCACCGATGGCTAAAAAAGAGCGGGCTGATGCCCGCTCCCTCGATGACTGACTCAGGCCTCCAGCGCCTGATCCAGATCCGCCAATATGTCCTCGATCGCTTCGATCCCCACCGACAGCCGGATCATCTCGGGTTTCACGCCAGCCTTGGCCTGCTCCTCCTCGCTCAACTGGCGATGGGTGGTGGAGGCCGGGTGGCAGGCCAGCGACTTGGCGTCGCCGATATTGACCAGCCGCTTGAAGATCTTGAGCGCATCGTAGAAGCGCACGCCCGCCTCGTAGCCATCCTTCAGACCGAACGAGAGGATGGCCGAGGGGCGACCGGCCATGTACTTCTCTGCCAGCAGATAGTGGGGATGACCCGGCAGACCGGCATAGCTGACCCAGGCCACCTTGGGGTGATGCTTGAGGTGGTTGGCGACCCGCAGGGCGTTATCCACGTGGCGCTCCATGCGCAGGCTCAGGGTCTCCAGCCCCTGCAGCAGCAGGAAGGCGTTCATCGGCGCCAGCGCCGCGCCGGTATTGCGCAGCGGCACGGTACGCACCCGCCCGATAAAGGCAGCCGGGCCAAAGGCCTCGGTATAGACCACCCCGTGGTAGGAGGGCTCTGGTTTGGTCAGCTGGGGGAAGCGCTCGGCGTGATCCGCCCAGGGGAACCTGCCCGAGTCGACGATGACGCCACCCAGCGAGTTGCCGTGGCCGCCGACATATTTGGTCAGGCTGTGAACGACAATGTCGGCGCCATGTTCGATGGGCTTGCAGAGCACTGGGGTGGCGACCGTGTTGTCGACGATGAGCGGCACACCACGGGCGTGGGCGGCCTTGGCCAGCGCGGCCAGATCGACGATGTTGCCCGCCGGGTTGCCGATGCTCTCGCAGTAGACTGCCTTGGTCTTGTCGTCGATGAGGGCGGCGATGGCTTCGGCGCTGTCATCCTTGGCGAAGCGCACCTCGACCCCGAAACTCGGCAGCATGTGGGCGAACAAGGTATAGGTACCACCATAGAGCTGGGGCGTGGAGACGATGTTGTCACCGGCGGCGGTCAGCGCCTGAATGGCGTAGGTGATGGCGGCGGAACCTGCCGAGACCACCAGTGCGGCGATCCCCCCTTCCAGCGCGGCCATCCGCTGCTCCAGCACATCGTTGGTGGGGTTCATGATGCGGGTGTAGATGTTGCCCGGCACCGCCAGATTGAACAGATCCGCCCCGTGCTGGGCGCTCTCGAACTCGTAGGCCACCGTCTGGTAGATGGGCACGGCGACCGCCTTGGTGGTGGGGTCGCTGGAAAAGCCGTGGTGCAGGGCCAGGGTCGCATCTTTCATCACACACTCCTTGTTGGATGTTGCTTGTCGCAGTTATAGATGGATAGACGTCCAATCTATCAGGCCCGTGGCCGATGTAAACAGCAAGATCCGGCAAAGCAATGTCGCCCGCAGGGGATGCGTGTCCCGAGTGGTTGGCATGGCCCGCACTCAGAGACGACGGCGATACTCCTTGTCATCGATCTGGTTCATATCCCACTGCATCAGGCGGTTGAGCTGCTGCATGGGATCCTCGATGAGCGGCAAGGGGCGTGGCAGGATCCGCTTGAAGTAACGGCGCAAGGTCTGCTGGATCCGGTTCGGTTTGATGGGATTGGCGTGGCTCATGATGGTGCTCCTCTGCTGTGGTTCTCACGTTCATCAGCAGTATTGAGCTAAAATGCGGAAGTAAAAACTGATGACTTACAGCAACAGGATTTCCTCTTTTATGCCGACCGGTCGCCTTTACCAGCAATTTCAACGACTCGCCCAGCTGCTTGGCAGCGACGAGCGGGAGATCAGCCTCGCCGAGGTGGCGGATCTGCTCTGCTGCACCCCGCGCAACGCCCGCCTGCTGCTGCGGCGGATGCAGGATCAGGGCTGGCTCAGCTGGTCGGCGGAAGCGGGGCGGGGGCGGCGCTCCCGGCTCACCCTGCTCGACAGTCAGGAGAGCCTGACCCGGCGCCGCTTGCGGGATCTGCTCAGTCAGGGCCAGCTGGCGCAGGCGGTACGGCTGGCCGAAGATCGCCTCGATCTGCTCACTCCGTTGCTGATCGAACAGCTCGGTCAGGCCACCCGCGAGGGGCGCCAGATCCTGCGGGTGCCCTACTACCGGCCGCTGCCGCAGTTGCTGCCCACCGGCCCGATGCGCCGCTCCGAAATCCACCTGAGCCGCCAGATCTTCAACGGCCTGACCCGGCGAAATGAGGAAAATGGGGAAATCGAAGGGGATCTCGCCCACCACTGGGAGTGTCTGGGCCCCTGCCACTGGCGCTTCTACCTGCGTCCGGCGGTGCGCTTTCACCACGGCCGCGAGCTGGTGGTGGAAGATGTGATGGAGAGTCTGCTGGCCCTGCGGGATCGCCCGCTGTTCGCCCATCTGGATCGGCTGGAGAGCCCCTGGCCGCGCACGCTGGATCTCTATCTCGACAGCCCGGATCCCTGGCTGCCCAATCTGCTGGCGGAGCCGGTGGCGACCATATTGCCGCGGGAGCTCAAGGGGGAGGCGGGCTTTGCCCTGCAACCGGTGGGCACCGGCCCTTACCGGGTGGCTGCCAACGATCCCCTGCATCTTTGCCTTGCGGCATTCGACGACTACTTCGGCCTGCGCGCCCTGCTCGACGAGATCGATATCTGGATGCTGCCGGAGCTGGCGGAGCGACTGGAGACCCACCTGCAGCTGGGGCGCGACAGCCCCGAGCTCGGCACCATGCGCGGCGAGTCGGAGCTGGAGTCGGGCTGCTACTTCCTGCTGCAGGACGATCGTTCCGGATCCTTGCAGGATCCCGCCCTGCGGCAGTGGCTCGGCCAGTTGCTCAATCCGGTGGCTCTGATGGGGCGGGTCGCCCCCGAGTTGCAACGGGGCTGGACCAGCGCCCTCGGCCTGCTGCCCCACTGGCGCGAAGTTCTGCCCGCGCCCTTGCCCACACCGGCGCAGTTGCCGACGACATTGGTGCTTGCCTGCTTCAACCAGCATCTGGAGTTCAACGAGTGTGCCAACGCCATGAGCAGCCTGCTGGCCGAACAGGGGATCAGGCTGGAGGTGCGCACCCTCGATTACGGTCGCTGGGTGAGTGGCGAGGATGAAGACGTGGATCTCTGGCTCGGCACCCTCAACCTCGAACATGCCGGCCCCTTTGCCCCCTACGCCTGGTTGCAGGGCACCCCGTTGCTGCGCAAGGTGTGGAGCAGTCAGCATGAGTTGTGGCAAGGGTTGACGCAGTGGCGCGCCAGCGGTGAGGAGCCTGGCCCCCGCGTCCTGCTGGCAACTGTGCAGCAGCAGAGCTGGTTTGTGCCGCTGTTTCACCACTGGCTGGAGCTGGAGAGCCGGGTCGGCGTGCACGGGGTGCGGATGACGGCGCTCGGCTGGTTCGATTTTCGCAGTGCCTGGCTGCGGCCCGAGCCGCCCCATCAGCCCGCAGAGGCGCCATAGTTCATCCAATTTCTGTCGCGGCCGATGGGCGCTCCGCGGCCGCTTGCGTGAAAGATCCGTAAATCGGCCGCTGCTGCACAGTTTGTGTCACGCCTCTGTGCCATGCTGTTTCAGGTTATGGACAGCAGAGCAAATGAGGAAAACGATGAGCAACAATTCAGACAGTTCCGCAGGGAAATGCCCGGTCATGCACGGGGGAACCACCTCCGTCGAGACGTCCAGAATGGAGTGGTGGCCGAAGAGCCTCAACCTCGACATTCTTCACCAACACGATACCAAGACCAATCCGCTGGGGGCCGGTTTCAACTATCGGGAAGCCTTGAAGGGGCTCGATATGGCGGCCCTCAAGCAGGATGTGACCGCCCTGATGACCGACAGTCAGGAGTGGTGGCCCGCCGACTGGGGCCACTACGGCGGCCTGATGATCCGCATGGCCTGGCACTCGGCCGGGACTTACCGCATCGCCGATGGTCGCGGCGGTGGTGGCAGCGGCAACCAGCGTTTCGCCCCCCTCAACTCCTGGCCGGATAACGCCAACCTCGACAAGGCCCGTCGCCTGCTATGGCCCATCAAGAAGAAGTACGGTAACAAGATCAGCTGGGCCGATCTGATCATTCTGGCGGGCACCGTGGCCTATGAGTCCATGGGGCTCAAGACCTTTGGTTTCGCCTTTGGCCGCGAGGATATCTGGCACCCGGAGAAGGATATCTACTGGGGGTCGGAGAAAGAGTGGCTGGCGCCCAGCGGTAAGCTGGGCGGTCGTTACTCCGGCGAGCGGGATCTGGAAAACCCGCTGGCGGCGGTGATGATGGGGCTTATCTACGTCAACCCGGAAGGGGTGGATGGCCAGCCCGATCCCCTGAAAACCGCGCAAGATATGCGAGTCACCTTCGCCCGCATGGCGATGGATGACGAAGAGACGGTAGCGTTGACCGCCGGTGGCCACACCGTCGGCAAGGCTCACGGCAACGGCGATGCCAAACAGCTTGGGCCCGAGCCGGAAGGGGCCAGCCTCGAGGAGCAGGGGCTGGGCTGGATCAATCACCACAGCCGCGGCATCGGCCGCAACACTGTGACCAGCGGCATCGAGGGGGCCTGGACCACCCACCCGACCCAATGGGACAACGGCTACTTCGAGCTGCTGTTCAAGTACGACTGGTGGTTGCAAAAATCTCCGGCGGGGGCCCATCAGTGGGAACCGATCAATATCGCCGAAGAGGATATGCCGGTGGATGTGGAGGACCCGTCGATCCGCTGCAAACCCATGATGACGGATGCCGACATGGCGCTCAAATTCGACCCCGAGTATCGCAAGATTGCCGAGCGCTTCCGCGATGATCCGGCGGCCTTCTCCGACGCCTTCGCCCGCGCCTGGTTCAAGCTGACCCACAGGGATATGGGGCCGAAGAGCCGCTATGTCGGCCCCTATGTGCCGACAGAAGATCTGATCTGGCAGGATCCGGTGCCTGCCGGACGTGCCGATTATGACGTGGCGGCGGTCAAGGCCAGGATCGCCGCCAGCGGCCTCTCCATCAGCGAGCGGGTCACTACCGCTTGGGATAGTGCCCGTACCTTCCGAGGCTCCGACAAGCGGGGCGGAGCCAACGGCGCCCGCATCCGGCTGGCGCCCCAGAAGGATTGGCCGGGCAACGAACCGGCGAAGTTGGCGAAGGTGCTGGCGGTCTATGACAAGCTCGCGGCCGAGTGTGGCGTCAGCGTCGCGGATCTCATCGTGCTGGGGGGCAACCTCGCCATCGAGCAGGCTGCCCAGGCCGCCGGGGTGACGGTGAGCGTGCCGTTTGCGCCGGGCCGGGGGGACGCCACTGAGGCTCAGACCGATGTGGCCTCGTTCGAGGTGCTGGAGCCGTTGGCCGACGGCTTCCGCAACTGGCTGAAGCAGGACTATGTGGTGACGGTGGAGGAGCTGCTGCTGGATCGCGCCCAGCTGATGGGGCTCACCGCCTGCGAGATGACGGCGCTGGTCGGCGGGATGCGGGTGCTCGGCACCAACCACGGCGGTACCGGGCACGGGGTCTTTACCGATCGGGTCGGGGTACTCAGCAACGACTTCTTCGTTAACCTGACCGACATGGGCTACCAGTGGCTGCCGAAAGCGAGCAATCTCTACGAGATCCGCGATCGCCGCAGCGGCGCCCTGAAGTGGACGGCCACCCGGGTGGATCTGGTGTTCGGCTCCAACTCGGTGCTGCGCGCTTATGCCGAGGTCTATGCCCAGGATGACAACAAGGAGAAGTTTGTCTGTGACTTCATTACCGCCTGGAACAAGGTGATGAATGCGGATCGCTTCGATCTGCTCGGCTAGTCCCCAAGCCGTTTGGTTATCTGCACCAGCCCCGCACACCCAAGATGTGCGGGGCTTTTTACTGCCCGCTTTTCTGTGCAGCCCTACAATCCGCCGCGCTGTGACACCCGCTGGCCGGTCGCGCAGGGCCGCTGGCATCCCTGTGCTTGGGCCAGCAGTATCATGTAACATGCTGATCCGCTGGTGATGCCCGGCGGCCACCCATTGGCCACTGATGTCCCATGAACGGACAAGGACAGAAACAAAGAGACAAGGAGTCAACCCATGCTGGAAATTCAGATCCAACCCCGCTTTCAGGAGACGGATGCCCTCGGCCATATCAACAATACGGTGCCGGCGGTCTGGTTCGAATCGGCGCGGGATCCCCTGTTCCGGATCTTCTCCCCCGATCTGGATGTGCATAACTGGCATCTGATCATCGCGGGCTATACGGTGCAGTTCAAACGGGAGCTGTTCTACGGCCAGCCGGTCACTATCAAGACCGGCGTACGCCGCATCGGCACCAGCTCATTTACGGTCTGGCAGGAGGCCTGGCAGGGCGGCGAACTGGCCGTCACTGCCGAAACGACCCTGATCCATTTTGACTACCGGGCCCGCCAATCCCTGCCCCTGAGCGATGCTCACCGGGAAGGGCTGCGGGCCTGGCTGACAGAGAGTTAACCACGGGCCGGATGGCCCATCACAGGAGTGTTATGTACAACTCAATGCGCAACACAGCGATCGCGCTGACCCTGGGATTCTGCTCCCTCCCTTCTCTGGCCGCTTCTCTCGCCGAGCAGTTTACCCTGATGGAGAAGGGGGCCGAGAGCGCCCTTGATACCCGTCAATTCAGCCATGACGGCGTCGATATCAAGGCCTGGATCGATGGCGCCCCCGTTATCATCGCCGTGCCCATCATGAACGAGCTGGGCAAGCTGGAAGGGGAGAGCCGCTACTACTTCAAGGGCGGCAAGCTGTTCGGGGTCAAAGAGCCCGCCGCCCAGTTCGCCTTTGACGACAGCGGCAAGCTGACCCAATGGCTGGACGAGAAGGGGCAGCCCGCCGAGTTCGTCAGCAAGATGAGCATGCAGCAGCGTCAGGAGTGGCTCACCAAGCGGGCTGCCGAGCTGAGCAAGCTGTTTGTGGTGAGCGCGGCCGAGCAGAAGGCAGCCAAGGGTGGCGTCAAGCTGAAGGGGGCGGATCTCGCTCACTGGCTCTGCAACGGCAAACTGATGGAGCTCGCCCACGGTGACAAGGTGATCTTCGAGCAGGATAAGCTGAAGATTGGTGAGCAGGGGATCGAAGGGGAGGTCTCCCTGCGTCAGGATAAGGGGTGGCAGGAGCTGAGCCTCAAGTGCGAGGTGCAGGGCACCCAAGTGACCCGCCTCACCTGGCAGCCGCTGCCGGGTGCCAACAAGCCGCAATAAGCGCAGTAGCAAGGGGGCCCATCACGGGCCCCCTTCTCATTCGGTGTGTGGCTCCCCCAGCTTGAGCCGGGTGAGTGCCTCGACCCGGCGCCACTGTCCGGGTTCGAACCAGCGTGCCAGCAGTTCCTGCTGCTGTTCGGCCCGGGCCTCGTTCGGCAGTTGTCTGAGCTCGGCCAGAAAGCCGCTGAGCTGCTCCTCGAACCCTTGCCGGTTCTGCTCCAGCTGGCGCATCCGATCCACCGCTTCCGGCCCCCCCGTCTCCAGCAGCAGAGCCTCCCGTTTGGCCGGGTCCATCTGCGCCAGCCCTTGCAACTCCTCAAGCAGGCGGCTGTTGGCCTCCGCCTCGCGAAACCAGCCCGGTTGCTCCGCCAGCCAGAGATCCAGCTCTCTGGCCAGCTGCGACTTGTCGCTGTCTCTTGCTTCCGCCAGCGCCCTGCGGCGCAGGGTCAGCTGCTCCATCAGCCGATCCTCGGCAAACAGCTGGGCCTGCTCGGCCGGAGTAAAGCTCTGCTGGCGCAGCTGCTCCCGCTCGTCAAACAGGATCTGCAAGCTGGCGAGGGAGATCTCGGTGGGCACCGTCAGGCTGCTCTGGGCGGAGACAAAGGTGCGATAGCGCGCCTGCAGGGCATCGGCGGCCTCCTGCTCGGGATCGTGCGGGTGGCTCTGTGCATGCTGATTGGTTTGAGCCTGTGATGAGTCTGCCGTCGGTGCCGTGGGCCAGAGCAACACCCCGCCAAGCAGCAGGGTGATGGCGCAGGGTACGACGAGCAGGGTGGCGATCTTCATAGTCCCAGCTCCTTGAGACGGTTGGCATGCTGGCGATAGAGGGTGACCGGATCGGTCTCGAACAGATGGTGGATGCCGAAGGACTGGTTCACTTCGTCCAGATGGTTCATCCGGTAGTCGGTGCCGATCACCTTGCCGAGGTGGCTGCTGCAAACCCCGACCAGTCCATCATTGGGCTCCTTGAAGAAGGCGCCGGTCAGCGCCAGCGCAGGATCCACCGGATCCAGCAGATTGGTCAGGTTGCCGCGTCCGCTCCAGGAGAAGTAGTAGACGCCGTTGCTGGCCTGCATCGGCCCCTCGCCACAATAGCTGCTGGGCAGCCCCTCCGGGTAGCGATGATTGAACTGGCTGGCCCCCTTGCTGGTGAGGGCATCGAGGGCGGCGACCGGATCTTGCGGTAGCTGGCTCCCGCCCGAGAGCAGTGAAATCATGCCGGAGAGGGCGTGGGCCGCGGCGGCAGCCAGCTTCTCGGCGGCGCTGCCGGGGGCGGCATTGGCCCGCACCAGATCGGCAATCTCGGAGCCGTAGTTGACCCCGCCGACGCTGGTGGCGGAGGCGACCAGCTCGGGGGCGACCGAGGCGACATAGCGAATGGTGGGGCCGCCGTGGGAGTGGCCGATCAGGTTGACCTTTTCGGCGCCGGTGGCTGCCAGCAGTAGCTCAACCTGGGCGAGCAGTTGCTCCCCCCGTTGTTCCGAACTGGCGGTGGCTGATACCTGAGCCACGTAGACTTTGGCACCACCCCGGCTCAGGGCCTGGGGAATGCCGTAGAAGTAATCGACCCCGAGCAGCTTGTCGAAGCCGAACAGGCCGTGCACCAGCACTATGGGGTAGCGGGTCTGGGTGTATCCGCTGGCGTGTGCCAGCATGGGCAGGGTGCAGAGCAGCACCAGAAGCCATCTCTTCATCATCAGCATCCTTGTTGATTCGTGAGGAACAGATTGTGTGGCGTACTCCATGTTCGCCGGTGCCAGTATGGTGGCTGCTGACGGGAGAGGCTGTGAGGGGGATCGCAACTCGGGATTCAAAAGGGATTCATGGTGCGGGCGGGGAGGCTGAACTCCCCGCCCTGCGGCTTATTGCCACGCCACCAGGTGATACTGCTTCTTGCCCCGGCGCAGCAGCAGGTAGCGGCCAAACAGCCGATCAGTGGCACTCAGCTGATCATCCTGCTTGAGCACACCATTGAGGCTGATGGCGCCCGCCGCCAGCAGTTCGCGGGCGATGCGCCTGGAGTTGGCCAGACCGCAGCTGACCAGCAGGCTGACCAGATCAGTCTCGCCGCTGACGGTGCTGCTCGGCATGCCATCCTGCGCCAGCTGGGCCAGATCGCTCTCGCCGAGGCGGGCCACATCGCCGCTAAACAGCAGCTCGCTGATGCGCTGCACCGCCGCCAGCGCCGCCTTGCCGTGTACCAGCTCGGTCAGCTCGTTCGCCAACACCTGCTGGGCCTGCTTGCGCCCCTGCCGCTTTGCGTCTTCCGCCTCCAGTGCATCAATCTCGCTCAACGACATAAAGCTGTAGTAGCGCAGGAAGCGGTAGACATCCTCATCCGCGGTGCCGAGCCAGAACTGGTAGAAGGCGTAAGGGGAGGTGAGCGCCGGATCGAGCCAGACCGCGCCCCCCTCGGTCTTGCCGAACTTGGTGCCGTCTGCCTTGGTGATAAGGGGCAGGGTCATGCCGTGTACCTGCGCCTGATGGAGGCGACGGGTGAGATCCATGCCGCTGGTGATATTGCCCCACTGGTCGTTGCCGCCAATCTGCAGGGTGCAGCCGAGTCGCTGGTGCAGCACCGCAAAGTCGTAGGATTGCAACAGAGCGTAGGAGAACTCGGTGAACGAGATGCCCTGATCCGGGCGGGCCAGCCGCTGGCGCACCGACTCCCGCGCCAGCATGGCGTTGACCGAGAAGTGCTTGCCGATATCCCGCAGAAAGTCGAGGGCGGACATCTGCCCCATCCAGTCGCCATTGTTGACCAGTTGCGGGGCCGACAGGCCATCATCGGCGGGCAGCAGCGCCCTGATTTGGGCAGACAGGCTGGCGACCCAGCCCTGCACGGTATCGGTACTATTGAGGCTGCGCTCGGTCGCCTTGAAGCTGGGATCGCCGATAAGACCGGTCGCCCCGCCCACCAGTGCCACCGGGGTGTGGCCCGCCAGCTGGAAGCGGCGCAGCATCAAGAGCGGCACCAGATGACCGATATGCAGGCTGCCGGCGGTGGGATCGAACCCGCAGTAGACGGTACGCGGGGTGGCGAGATGAGCTGCCAGGGCCGCCGGGTCGGAATTCTGGGCCACAAGGCCGCGCTCGGTCAGCTCATCGAGCAGGTGGGGGTTGATCATGGGTGCTCCAACAACAGGGGAAAAGCCGTCATCCTCGCCGTTCTGGCCTGTGGCGGATATGTCCCCTGAGGGACAGTTTTGCCACTCTCGTGCTAGCATTCAGCCATAGCGGGGAATCGCTCCCCGTCACCGGAAACGTGCCACCATGACCCAGCCATTCACCACAGATGCCTTGATCCGCAGCATGACTGGGGTGGTCGATGCCCTGCACAGCAGCGCCTTTGCGGCGGCGCTGGTGCGGCTGATCCAGCAACAGGTGGCGTTTGATTGCGCCCTGCTGCTCGGGGTGGGGCAGCGGCCCGTCTACCTCTACGACAACCTCAACCATCAGCGGGCTCTGCTCTTTGATCGCTACCTCACCAGCCACTTCAGTCAGGATCCCTTTATGCAGGCGCTGGAGCAGGGCTTGCCTGCCGGCGTCTGGACCCTGGCGCAGGTCTCCCAAGGGCGGCTCGATCCCGAATATCGCCACCACTTCTATCAGGCCACCGGCTGGCAGGAGGAGGTTGGGCTGATCCTGCCGGTGCGAGACGGGCTGACGCTGATGCTGTTTCTGGGGCGGCTCGACAAGCGCAGTACCCTCAGCCGTGACGAGCTGGCGAGGCTGGAGCAGCTGTTCCCGCTGGTGCATTCGCTCTGTCGTCAGCAGTGGCGGCAGAGCCAGCCGTTGTTGGCCCAGAGCACGGCACTGCCAGATAGCGCCAGCCTCAAGATCGCGGTGGAGCTGGCGATGGCGAGTGTCGGGGGCGATAGGCTTACCCGGCGCGAGCGGCAGGTGGCGGAGTTGCTGCTGCAGGGGCTGGATACCGAGGCGATTGCCGCAGCGCTCGGGATTGGCAGCGGCACGGTGAAGAATCACCGCAAGCATCTCTATGGCAAGCTGCGACTGGGCTCGCGGGCCGAGCTGTTCACTCTCTTTTTGAACCACCTCATTACGGCGCCGGTGGAGGCATCCCCCGTTTCATCGATGGGAGATACAACGAGCCCGCCATATGGCGGGCCGGAGTTACTCTAGGCGCGGGAGGGTGGGAGTGGTTTCGGGCAGGATACTGAGCAACTGGTAGCGCTTCATCAGCTGCTTGTATTCATCCCCCTGTCTGACCTTGTCCAGCGCCTGTTGCAGGCGGGCAACCTGTTGCTTGTTTGCCCTCAGGTTGAAGGCGAAGCAGTTATCCTGCTCTTCAATGATCGCGACGGTGACAAAATCCTCGCTGGGGAAACCCAGCTCTTTGGCCTGATGGCGCAACATCACCTCGTTGCCCGCCACCAGATCGGTGCGTGCCATGATGAGCTGGCGCACCACCTGATCCATGCGCTCCACCGACATCATATTGCCCGGGCTGATCCCGCGGTTGAGCAGCAACTGCTCCCCGACATCCGCCTGCATCACGCCGATCTGAAGCTTGGCGAGATCCGCTTTGCTGGCCACTTTGGGGGCATCCTGCTTGCGGCCGACCAGCGCGACCCTGGAGTGGCTGATGGGGCAGACCCAGAGGAAGTGGGGATCCCGCTCCTTGGTGTGCGCTGTGGTAAAGAGCACGGCCTCTTGCTGTTGGGTCAGCAGATACCAGCCGCGGGCCCAGGGCAGAAAGTGGATGGGTTGCTCCGGCTCCCCCATTTCGCGCCACATCAGGCGCAGCAACTCGACCGCCAACCCCACAGGCTGACCATTTTTATCCTGGCCATTGAGTGGCATGTTCTGCTCCGAATAGTAGATAAGTGCCGGAGCAGGGAGCGCGATAAACAGGGCGAGAGAAGCGAGAGCAGGGAGCAGACGACGCATGATGCACTCCTTGTGCGGGTAGTTACCTAACAGTCTATGTGGCCTTTTCCATAACGTCATGATCCGGTAGCGGGATAAAAAACAGGCCACCTTGCGGTGGCCTGTCGGTTTATTTGAGCAGGGCTTCCATCTCCGCCTCTGCCTTGGCGCGAGCCTTGGCTTCCGCCGCTCTGGCGGCATCGGCGACGCTCTCTCCGGCCGTATGAGAGGCAGCACTGACAGCCTGTTTGGCTGGATCGGCAACGGCCTTGGTTGCCTCTTGCGTCACGGTAGCGGCGGCACTGCTGACTGCCTGTTTGGCCGGAGCGGCAACGGCTTTGGTCGCTTCTTGTGTCGCGGTTGCTGTAGCGCTGCTGACGGTCTGTTTGGCCGGAGCGGCAACAGCCTTGGTGGCCTCTTGCGTCACGGTCGCAGCGGCGCTGCTGACGGCCTGTTTGGCAGGAGCGGTAACGGCTTTGGTGGCTTCTTGCGTTGCGGTCGCAGCGGCGCTGTTGACGGTTTGCTTGGCAGGAGCAGCAACGGCCTTGGTAGCTTCTTGCGCCGCGGTCGCAGTGGCGCTGCTGACGGCTTGCTGGGCAGGAACGGCAACGGCTTTGGCCGCTTCTTGCGTTGCGGTCGCAGCGGTGCTGCTCACCGCCTGTTTGGCGGGTGCAGTGGCAGCGGTGGTTGCACTACGGGTCAGATCGGTCGCGCTTTGGCTTACCGCTTGGGTGGCCTGCCCTGTGGCGTTGGCGGCTGCGCCGCTGATAGCCTGACTTGCACTGTTGGTCAGCGAGCCGGTGACGCCGCGGGTCACTGTGCCCAGCGCGCTGCCAAGGGAGAAGGGGGAGGCGCCACTCTGACTGGTTGCCGTACCGGTCAGGGCATTGGCCGCCGGGGTGAGCTGGTTGGTGGGGGTCTGCCAGCCCTGCATGGCGGTTGGCCAGGTCGGTGCCGTGCCTGCCAGATTTTCGCCGAAGGTCAGGGTGGTGCCATCCCCTTTTTGCAGCAATACCGACATCTGGTTGGTTTGCGAGTTCCACACCATCCCCGCCTGCTTGGCGATATCCGGCACGGGCGCGTACTCGGAGACCACATAGAAAAGCGGCCCCTCCTGCTGTAACTTGTCGGCAGTCTTGAGCAACTGCATGGTGCTGTCGTAATTGGGGCCAAGGATGGCGGTCATCCGATCCTTGATCAGGGGTTGTTCGAACAGATTGACCTCGTTCGGGTCAAAGCCGACCAGCGGCTTGAGCAGGGCCCACATCAGCTGGCTGGTGGGGCTCATCATCAGCAATGGGGCAACGCAGGCGGACAACATCAGGCTCAGGCAGGCCGCCTGAAGCAACGGCATGATACGCATTGGGATAATATCCAAATAACGATTTGATAAATAAGGTTATATTTTGTCAGGACGTGACAAATTCACCAGAAGTTTGCGCGTGGCAGCGAGAGACTGCCCGCAGGCGCTGGCAGGCTACCATATTGGTTCCACAATGCCAGCAGGCAGTATGATTGTCAGTCAAGTAAACCCCGGGGCTGGTCGATTCTTCGAGAGTGCCCCCCATCGCAACAGGATCCCTCTCATGAAAAATGTACTGCTCTGCCTGCTGGCCTCCCTCTGGCTCGCCCCCGCTCTGGCCGCGTCCAAAACCACTGTGGTGGGCGAGTCTGTCAGCCCCGAGCTGGTGTTGCCGCTGGGCTCATTGCCCGAGCGGGTCTGCTGGTTTGCGGATCAGAAATATTCCGAAGGGGCCCGCATTCTGCAGGGAGATATCTGGCTGGAGTGCGGCCCGCAGAACGACCTCGAGAGCAATGGCCCGTTGGCCTGGCGCTCTCCTGCGGTGGTGTTGCCTGCCACCCGTGGTGCGAAAGATCAGAGGACGATTTCCGTGGGTCAGTGAGGCTTTTCTTGATCCAGCTAAAGACATGGACGTGATCCCTGTCGCATAATGCAGCTCCTTTCTTCTCTTGGCTGGAACCTAAGAAATGGCTCGTCGCTCTTCCAATGCACAACGTCGTCGCAGTAGCTGGTGGTACAAACGCTTGTTGGCAAGGGAGCGGGAAGAGCGCGAAGCGCGTTCCGTAAGGGATTGATACTGCATTGAAAAACGGAGCCTCGGGCTCCGTTTTTGCGTTTATTACTCTTAGCAGAATAACAATGGGGG
>NZ_JBFODN010000272.1:0-5754 GCF_040908345.1 Aeromonas sp. R3-1 | reverse complement strand
CCAGCGTGGTGCAAAACAGCGGCGCCCTGCCAGCCCGGGTGTGGGAGGCGTTGACCCTGCAGGCGATCCTCAACGGCCAGCAACAGCAGGCCAACTATCTGCTGGAGAAGGCGGCGAGTCGCGGCCGCTCGGTGCTCTATTACATACTGCAGGGCAAGCTGGCGGAGCTGGATGGTCGCCCCGAGGCGGCGGGTGATGCCTACAGTCAGGCCTTCCTGATGGAGGCGACCGAGCAGACCTATCTGCTCTGCCAGCAGCTCGGTTTCTACAGCAATATGGAGAGCCTCACTCCGGCCCTGTTCAATGCGCTGGGTCAGAGCAAGGTGAAGCTCTTCTAACACCGCAGTGTTGGTTTTCCCCCGGTCGGTGCGGTTGCCGACCTCATCCACAGGCTGCCTTCGGGCGGCCTGTGCTGTTTCTGCTCGTCTCAATCTGCTTCTTTGCCACCGGGGATAGCCGCTCTGGTGCGGCCCGATTTATCCCCCCGCAGCTCCCCACTATCCCCACTATCCCCACTTGCCTTTGCCTTGCACGCGGCATTCGCGGCACTCGCGTTTGTTCGGCTTTACGCCGAGCGCGCAGCTTCTGACATCTGCTCATGGTTGGCGGCGGGATAAGCTGTCTGTCACGACCCATTTCTCATTGCTGACCGGTTATCGCCGTTGCGCTTTACCTCTGAGTTTGGATTGTGATGAGCCGAGCGAAGGGGAAAGCAGGAGGTGAGCGGCCACTCAGGGTGATGGTCAGTTGGGCGTTCGGATGGTTACAAGGGGAGGGGGCGCAATGGGCGCTGCTTTATCCCGGGTTTATCTGGCCAAAAATATCAAGACGGCGAGATAAGGGGGTTATCAAGGGGAAAAAATTGGGCAGAAGGATATCAAGGTTTTATCAAGATGGCGGTGCACCATGATGCCAATCTACTGTTTTTGAATGGTTTTTATCAAAAATAATGAGGCGGCGAAAAAAGTTGCCTCATATTTTTATCCGTTAGCTGGTCTTTATGTTTTCCGGGGATGAGAGGCCTAGTCTGTGCCCATTCTTTGGCGGGGCGTTCCGCCAAATGTGTATGTGACGACCCGACCTTTTATAGAACCGGAGATCTTATGTCCCTAGATACGAGCAAGAAGATTGGCCTTATCGCCTGTACAGGTGTGGTGGCCGGCAACATGATGGGGAGTGGCATCGCGCTGCTGCCTTCGGCACTGGCCACCATCGGCTCCATCTCTGTCTTTAGCTGGGCAATCTGTCTGGTAGGCGCCATGGGCCTCGCCTTCGTCTTCGCCCGCCTTGCTACCAAGAACCCGCAAGAGGGTGGCCCCATTGCTTACGCTGGCGAGATCTCTCCGGTGTTCGGTTTCCAGACCGGTGTGCTTTATTACCACGCCAACTGGATCGGTAACCTGGCCATCGCCATTACCGGCGTCTCCTACCTCTCGGTCTTCTTCCCCATTCTCAACAGCCCAATTCCGGCCGCCGCAGCCACTATCGCTGCCGTCTGGATCTTCACCTTCGTCAACCTGCTTGGCGGTAGCTGGGTGAGCCGACTCTGTACCCTGGGTCTGGTGCTGATCCTGCTGCCGGTTGTCGGTACTGCGGTGATGGGCTGGGGTCATTTTGATGCCACTGTCTACAGCCAGAACTGGAACACCACCAGCGGTAGCGACCTGCATGCAGTCATCAGTGCCGTGCTGATCTGCCTCTGGTCCTTCGTCGGTGTTGAATCTGCCGCCGTCTCTTCCGGCATGGTGAAGAACCCCAAGCGCACCGTACCGCTCGCTACCATGCTGGGTACCGGTATCGCGGGTGTTATCTACATCCTCTCTACTCAGGTGATCAGCGGCATGTTCCCGGCCGGTGAAGTGGCAGCCTCCGGCGCCCCGTTTGCCATGGCCTCTTCCGCCATCTTCGGTAGCTGGTCTGCACCGTTTGTTTCTGCCTTCACCGCTCTGGCCTGCTTCACCTCGCTCGGTTCCTGGATGATGCTGGTGGGCGAAGCGGGCAAGCGTGCCGCCAACGACGGCAACTTCCCGAAAATCTACGGCGAAGTGGACAAGAACGGCGTAGCCAAGAAGGGTCTGATCCTGGGTTCCCTCAAGATGACTGCCCTGATGGTTGGCCTGACCGCCTTCACATCCCAGTCCGCTCACGCTGCCGATCTCTTCAACGTGCTGACCACAGATGCGGTGCTGCTGACCATGCTGCCCTACTTCTACTCCAGCATTAACCTGATCCGCTTCGAGGGCATGACCTCCCGCAGCATCGGCGCGATGATCTTCTCCGGTGTGGCCTGTGTCTTCTGTCTGGTGGCCCTGATGGGTGCCAAGGGTTCCAACCTTACCGCTACCTTCGTGGTGTCGCTCATCATCCTGATGTTCTACGCCAAAAAACAGGGTCTGCGTCAGCACGATGCCCTGCTGAGCGAACAGCCCAGCAACTAATTCCCCCTTTTATCTTCCGAGCGCTCTTCACTCACCATCCCTGATGGAGAGCGCCCCTTTACGTGTGGAGCATTACGATGAATATCATTGCCATCCTCAACCACCTGGGCGTTTTCTTTAAAGAAGAACCCATTCGCCAGCTGCAAGCCTCCCTCGAGCGCAAGGGTTTCGAGGTTGTTTATCCGGTCGACGTTGCCGACTTGCTGAAACTGATCGAGAAGAACCCCCGCGTTTGCGGCGCCATCTTCGACTGGGACAAATACTCCCTGGGTCTGTGCAAGGAGATCCACGATCGCAATGAGAAGCTGCCGATCTTCGCCTTCGCCAACGACCAGTCCACCCTGGATATTCACTTGACCGACCTGCGTCTGAATGTGCACTTCTTCGAGTACCGTCTCGGCATGGCCGACGACATCGCCCTCAAGATGGGTCAGGCCACTCAGGAGTATCAGGACGCCATCCTGCCGCCGTTCACCAAGGCGCTGTTCAAGTACGTGGAAGAGGGTAAATACACCTTCTGTACTCCGGGTCACATGGGCGGTACCGCCTTCCAGATGAGCCCGGCCGGCAGCATCTTCTATGACTTCTACGGCCCGAACGCGTTCAAGGCTGACGTCTCCATCTCCATGCCGGAGCTGGGCTCCCTGCTGGATCACTCAGGTCCGCACAAGGAAGCCGAAGAGTACATCGCCCGTACCTTCAACGCCGATCGCTCCTATATCGTTACCAACGGCACCTCCACTGCCAACAAGATCGTCGGCATGTACTCCGCGCCGGCCGGCAGCACAGTGCTGGTTGACCGTAACTGCCACAAGTCGCTCACTCACTTGATGATGATGAACGACGTGACGCCGATCTACTTCCGTCCGACCCGCAACGCCTACGGCATTCTGGGTGGTATCCCGCAGAGCGAGTTCAGCCGCGACACCATAGCTGCCAAGGTTGCCGCAACACCGGGTGCCCAAGCTCCCCGTTACGCCGTCGTCACCAACTCCACCTATGATGGCCTGCTCTACAACACCGGCTTCATCAAGGAAGCGCTGGATACTCCTTACATCCACTTCGACAGTGCCTGGGTGCCTTACACCAACTTCAGCCCGATCTATGAAGGCAAGTGCGGCATGAGCGGCGAAGCGATGCCGGGCAAGGTGTTCTATGAAACCCAGTCCACCCACAAGCTGCTGGCGGCCTTCTCCCAGGCCTCGATGATCCACATCAAGGGTGACGTGGAGGAAGAGACCTTCAACGAAGCCTTCATGATGCACACCTCCACCTCGCCGCAGTACGGCATCGTGGCATCGACCGAGATCTCCGCTGCCATGATGCGTGGCAACACCGGCAAGCGTCTGATCAAGGACTCCATCGATCGCGCCATCTCCTTCCGCAAAGAGATCAAGCGTCTGCGTGATCAGAGCGAAGGCTGGTTCTTCGACGTATGGCAGCCGGACAACATCGACACCGTCGAGTGCTGGAAGCTGGATCCGAAAGATGACTGGCACGGCTTCAAGGACATCGATGACAACCACATGTACCTGGATCCGATCAAGGTCACCCTGCTGACTCCGGGTATGGGTCGTGACGGCCAGCTGCTGGAGAAGGGCATCCCTGCCTCTCTGGTCTCCAAGTTCCTGGACGAACGCGGCATCGTGGTCGAGAAGACCGGCCCTTACAACATGCTGTTCCTCTTCTCCATCGGTATCGATCAGTCCAAGGCGATGCAGCTGCTGCGCGCCCTGACCGAGTTCAAGCGCGGCTACGACCTGAACCTGACCATCAAGAGCATCCTGCCGAGCCTCTATCGTGAAGACCCGAGCTTCTACGAAGGGATGCGTATCCAGGAGCTGGCCCAGCGCATTCACGAGCTGACCAGCAAGTACCGTCTGCCGGAGCTGATGTTCAAGGCGTTCGACGTACTGCCGGAGATGAAGATGACTCCGCACGCCGCATGGCAGCAGGAGCTGGCCGGCAACGTGGTGGAAGTGCCGCTGCGTGACATGGTTGACCGCATCAGCGCCAACATGATCCTGCCGTACCCGCCGGGAGTTCCGCTGGTACTGCCGGGCGAGATGGTGACCCAGGATTCTCTGCCGGTGCTCGAGTTCCTCGAGATGCTGTGCGAGATCGGTGCCCACTACCCGGGCTTCGAGACCGATATCCACGGCCTCTATCGTCAGGCCGATGGCAGCTACACCGTCAAGGTGCTGCGTTAATCGACAGTGACAACAGTCGAAAGTGACAACAACGGGCCGCAAGGCCCGTTTTTCCCTCCGGAATTCCTGTTCTTATTGCGTGAGTCGCCAACCATGAAGCGAGTGCTCTCCATTCAATCCCACGTAGTCTTTGGCTGTGCCGGCAACAGCGCCGCCGTTTTTCCCATGCGTCGCCTCGGGATCGAGGTGTGGCCGATGAACACGGTGCAGTTCTCCAACCACACCCAATACCGCGAAGGCTGGCAGGGGATGGTGATGCCCGGCGGCCATATCCGTCAGCTGGTAAACGGCCTGGCGGAGATCGGCGTGCTGGCCGAGTGCGATGCGATCTTGAGCGGCTACCTCGGCTCGGCCGAACAGGGGGAGGAGATCCTGGCGGCGGTGGCCCGGCTCAAGGCGCTCAATCCGGCCGCCCTCTATTTTTGTGACCCCGTGATGGGTCATCCCGACAAGGGGTGCATAGTGGCACCCGGCGTCGCCGATTTTCTGAAAAACCGGGCACTGGCCTGCGCCGATATGTTGGCCCCCAATCTGCTGGAGCTGGAACAGCTCACCGGCCGCGATATCCGCAATGTGCCGGAGGCCATCGAGGCGTGCCAGCAACTGCGCGCGCAAGGGGTCAAGCTGGTGATGGTCAAGCATCTGGGCAAGGCCGGCTTTGCCATGGACCGCTTCGAGATGTTGCTGGTGTGCGAGGAGGGAACCTTTCATCTCTCCCGCCCGCTCTACCCTTTTGCTCGCCACCCCATCGGGGTGGGGGATCTGCTGAGCGCCACCATGCTGGCCAATCTGCTGGCCGGTTGTACCCCGGTAGCTGCGTTCGAACTTACCAACGCCAGCGTGGATGCCGTGCTGGCTCGCACCTGGCTGGCGGGGGCCTACGAGCTGCAACTGGTGGCGGCCCAGCATGAGATGGCGCTGCCGCAGGTCTCCATCCGGGCGACCCGCCTCTGAGCTGTTTGCGCCAACAGCAGAAACAACAAAGCCCTGATCATCAGGGCTTTTTATATGTCAGTGTCCCGTCCTGAATATGGTTTACACCTTTCCCCCCAATAAATGGAGAGCCCGATGGGACAAGGTGTGAAACGGACACAGCGCGATTACTC
>NZ_JBFODN010000271.1:0-2095 GCF_040908345.1 Aeromonas sp. R3-1 | reverse complement strand
TGGCGGGCGAACGGCGTGAAGTGCTGCTGGGCTGTGCCGACGACGCCTATCCCACCCAGCAGGTGTGGCTGGGCGCGGTGGCAGGACGCTTTGCCAACCGCATCGGCGGTGCCGAGCTGGTGCGTGATGGACAGCGCTGGCCGCTGAATGCCAATCAGGCACCCAACTGTCTGCACGGCGGGCAGGCAGGCTTTCATCGCCAGCACTGGCGGATCAAGGAACTGGAAGCGGATCGGGTCAAGCTGGCGCTGCTCTCCCGAGCGGGGGATCAGGGCTTTCCCGGCAATCTGCGGGTCACCCTGGAGTACCGGCTGGAGCAGAGCGATCTGGTGGTCGATTTTGTGGCCAGCACGGATGCCACAACCCCGGTCAGCCTCACCAGCCACGCCTACTTCAATCTCGATGGGCAAACCGATGGCGGCGATATCCGTGACCACCTCATCAGCATCAATGCCGACCACTTCCTGCCGACCGACCCGAGCGGTTTGCCGATCACCATCACTCCGGTGGAGGGGCCATTCGATCTGCGCCGCGAGCGCCTTATCGGACAGGATTGGCTGAGCCATCCCCAGCAGCAACAGGCCAAGGGGTACGATCATGCCTTTGTGCTCAATGGACCGGAGCAGAAGTGGGCAGCTCGTGTGGTATCAGGTGACAGACAGTTGGCGATGGAGGTCTACACCAACCAACCCTCGCTGCAGTTTTACACCGGCAACTGGCTGGCCAATACCCCGAACCGCAGCGGCCTGTCACACCGGGATCACGACGGCTTCTGTCTTGAGGCGCAACAGCTACCGGACAGCCCCAATCGCCCCGAGCTGGGCACCCCCTGGCTGTTGACGGGCGAGCGTTATCACCACCAGACCCGCTACCGTTTTATCCGCGACTGACTTAAAGGTTTCATGATTTTTACATAGCCTCGGCAGTCACTATCGAGCAAGATAAGCCGCCCCGAGACCCTCCCGGGGCGTTTTACATCAACGAAGTTAAGGATTGTTTGTTCGATGACTGACACTTATAGCCTGCTGGTCGCCTTTATTCTGGGCGTCGTCGAGGGGCTGACCGAGTTCCTCCCCGTCTCCTCCACCGGCCACATGATTATCGTCGGCCATCTGCTGGGCTTTGAAGGGCCCAAGGCTGCCACTTTCGAAGTGGTGATCCAGCTTGGCTCCATCCTCGCCGTGGTCGCCGTCTTCTGGCGCCGCCTGTTTGGCCTGATTGGCATCCACTTCGGCCAGAAGCCGTCTCGGGATCACGCCACCCTGTCGCTTGTACATGTCATCCTCGGCATGATGCCCGCCATCGTGGTCGGTCTGGCCATCCACAGCTGGATCAAGGCCAACCTGTTTGGCCCACAAACCGTAATGTACGCGCTGGTCGCGGGGGGCATCCTGCTGATCATCGCCGAGAAATTCCGCCCGGCCGTCACAGCCGAAACCCTGGATGACATCAGCTACAAGCAGGCGTTCGGCATCGGTCTGTTCCAGTGTCTCGCCCTGTGGCCCGGCTTCTCCCGCTCCGGCGCCACCATCAGTGGTGGCATGCTGATGGGGATCAGCCGTCACGCCGCCGCCGAGTTCTCCTTCATCATGGCAGTGCCCATGATGGTGGCGGCCAGCGGGCTGGATCTCTACAAGAGCCGCGATTTCCTCTCGATGGCCGACTTCCCGATGTTTGCAGTGGGCTTTATCACCGCCTTCGTGGTAGCGATGTTTGCGATCAAGACCTTCCTGACATTGATCCGCCGCATCGACTTTATCCCGTTCGCCATCTACCGCTTTATCGTGGCATTCGCCGTCTATCTGGTGTTTGTCGCCTGACCGGCAACCAGCAATCTGTCTAGTCCTGAAATAGGTTTACACATTTTCAACTAGCATTTCTCTACTCAGAACCCCCTATGTGCCGCATCGGGGGTTCTGTATTTCAACGCATGATGCGGCCGCTCCTCGTTGTAAATATCCACCGCTTCACGCACCATTTCCCGCGCTTGCGTCAAATCCTGCGGGCTTTGCAACAATAACTCTCCTTTCAAAATCCCGTTCACCCGCTCCGCCAACGCATTCTGGTAACAGTCATACCCATCCGTCATCGAGCA
>NZ_JBFODN010000270.1:0-8768 GCF_040908345.1 Aeromonas sp. R3-1 | reverse complement strand
GCGACTCGAGTTCTGGATTGGCGAGGTGAAACCGGCACAGGCGCCACTGGTGGCCCAGTGGGCCGAATGGCAATACGAGCTGATGCCCCCCTGGCTCGAGTTTCAGGAGTCCTGGACCCAGGAGCTGGACAGGCTGATGAAGCAGCGCCAGAGTCCCGACTTTACCCGCGAGCTGACTGACCTGCTGGCCGAGGGGGATGGGCTGATGGATGGCCGCTTTACCGGCTATACCGAGCAGTCACGCCAGCGTACCGTCAACTGGCTGAGCGCCATGAGCCAGTCGCTGGATATCTCCCAGCGCGCCCATCTCTACTCCCTGCTCAAGGGTTATGCCCGCGACTTCAAGCAGATGAGCGGCAGCTGACGAGCGGCATCGAATGGTGCCATGCGCCGGGGCAACCTTGTTCAAACCGGGCGCTTATGGTAGTTTGCCCTTTCTATTTATCGGGAATTAACTTTTTGCGCCTTATCGACAAAGTAAAACTGGTGCTGGTAACTCTGGTTATCGCCCTCACCCTGCTTTGTTCCATCGCCCGAATGGAAGGCCCGCTGCTACCCGCATCTCCTCAGAGTGAACAGCAGCAGACTCAGGTGTTCAATCACCTTAGCGACAGCGATGATGGCATCATCAAGTTTGTCGGCAGCCATCAGAATCACCTGCTGCGTCTCGAACAATCCCTGCGCAGTGACAACCAGCCCAAGAGTGTGGTCTACGAGCTGATCCAGAGCTGGTCGGCCCAAGCCATCCTGCTGTTGCTGCTCGGCTGGCTAATGCTGGCACCCGAGCTCTATCACAAACAGAGTTTTCGCGATCGCTTTGGCGCGATCCACCGGCGCCATCTACAGCGCCAACATCTGCAATACCGCTTCACCCAGAGCTATCTGAGCGCCTGACCCCGGGGGGGTTGGCACATCCACTGTTTGCTCATCTCCTCTTCCTGACGGATCCGGCGGCCGCCTGATCCGCATCTGATGCATCCCATTTTTTGCGCCTTGCCGAGCCTTGTTGCTATCGGCCCGGGCACCATTCTCCTGACAGAGGCTTGTTTGCCATGAGAAAGAGCAATCGCACCGTTCTCAACCGCATGAGCAAGTGGCAGTACGCACTGCTGCTGTTGATGCTGTTGACCTTTACCTTTTACTCCCTGCCCACCTTTTTCGGTGAGCAGCCCTCCCTCGGCCTGCACGGACAGCAGCGCCTGACCACCCAGCAACAGATGCTGCTGAGCGACAAGCACCTAGCACCGGTCAAGGTGATCGAGCAACCTGAGCGAGTCGAGCTGGTCTTTGCCAGCCAGGGCGAACAGCAGCGCGCCAAGCAGTTGCTGGAGCAGCAAGGGGTCGACAGTGCCGCCCTGACCCTGGAGTTTCACTCCAACGCGCCGGCATGGATCACTCGCCTCGGCGCCGATCCCATCAAGCTGGGGCTCGACCTGCGTGGCGGCTCCCAGCTGCTGATCGGGGTGGACGTGGACTTTGTCATCGACAATCAGACCAAGAATCTGGTGGATACCCTGCGCACCCGCTTCCGTGAAGCCAATCTGCGCGGCGCCAGCGTCACGCGCAGCGCACAGGGCGCCGTAGCCGTCACCCTGCCGGAGGTCGCCGAACAGGAGAGCTGGCTCGCCATCATCAAAGAGAGTGCCGGTACCCGTCAGGATCAGTGGAAGCTGACCCGCTCCGGCAATGATCTGAAACTGGTGCTGAGCGATGCTGAGCGCACCCTGCTGGTCAACAACGCCGTGACCCAGAACCTGTCGATCCTGAAAAAACGGATCAACGAGCTCGGCATCGTCGAGGCCTCGGTGGTGCGTCAGGGCCAAGATGGCATCCGTATCGAACTGCCCGGGGTACACAACCCCAAGCAGGCGAAAGAGGTGATCGGCGCCACCGCCTCGCTGGCCTTCTACGAGGCCAAAGCCGACAGCCACTTCTATATCGCCGATCGCAACGGCCAGGCCGTCGGCATGGCGCGCAAGCCGGTACTCACCGGCGAGCACATCGTCGATGCCCGCGCCAACATGGGCGAGATGGGTCAACCCCAGGTCAATATCGTGCTCGACACCCTGGGCGGCAGCAAGATGAACCAGTTCAGCCGCCAGCATGTGGGCAAGCCGATGGCGACCGTCTTCACCGAGTACAAAACCAACGCCCAAGGCAAACTGCGCGCCCAGAGCGAGGTGATCAACGTCGCCACCATCCAGACTGCCCTTGGCAACCAGTTCCGCATCACCGGCATTGGCAGTCTGCCGGAAGCTCAGGAGCTGGCCATGCTGCTGCGTGCCGGCGCCCTCACCGCCCCTCTCAAGATCCTGGAAGAACGCAGTATTGGCCCGACGCTGGGGATGCAGAATATCGAGGCGGGCTTCACCGCGCTGGCCTTCGGCATGGCAGGCATGATGCTGTTCATGATGGCCTGGTACCGCAAGTTCGGCTGGGTTGCCATCACGGCGCTGGTCGCCAACCTGTTGATGCAAGTCGGTATGCTGGCAGTGCTGCCGGGCGCCGTGCTGACCCTGCCGGGGATCGCCGGTCTGGTGCTGACGGTGGGCATGGCTGTGGATACCCATGTGCTGATCTTCGAGCGGATCAGGGACCGTCTGCGAGAAGGGGGCTCACTGGCCAACGCCATCGACTTTGGCTATCGCTCGGCCTTCCACACCATTTTCGATGCCAACATCACTACGCTCATCTGCGCTGTGGTGCTCTACTCCATCGGCTCCGGGCCGCTGCAGGGCTTCTCCATCACCCTCATTCTGGGTCTGCTCTCCAGCATGATCACCGGGATCTGGGGGACGCGCGCCATCATCAACCCCCTGTGGGGACGCAGCAGCGAGCGCACGCTGAAGGTGTAACGGGACAGCTGTCCCTCTGATGAGCGGCTTTGACTGCGCCATCGGCCATGGATATGGCCGGAGCGGCCAAAGCAGAACACTATTTTCCCGGCGTGTCGCGACACGTCGTGATGGGCCAACAGCCTGATGCTGGCTGGCCAAGGAGATAATTATGTTGAGAATGATCGTTGCTATGGGGCTGACCCGTTGGCGCTATATCGGCCTGTGGGCTTCCATCCTGCTGACCGTGGCCAGCGTCGCCATCTTGCTGGTGAACGGCCTGACATTGGGGCTCGATTTTACCGGCGGGATCCTGCTGGAGTTTCATATCCAGACCCTGAAAGAGGCCCATGAGCTCAATGCCATGCTGGTTTCCCCGCTGGCGGGAGCCGTTGAGCTGAGCTCGGCCGGTATTCCCGGCGAGTGGTTGATCAAGCTGCCCCCCCACGAACTGCCCTGGCCCGCGGCGGATCTCGCCACCATGCTGACACAGCAGTTGGGGATGCCGGTCGAGTTGCTGCGCACCACCATCGTCGGCCCTCAGGTGGGTGCCGAACTGTTCCAGCAGGGGATGCTGGCGGTGCTGGTCGCTTCGCTGGCAATGTCGGCCTATCTGGCGTTTCGCTTCGAGTGGCGTCAGGCCATCGGCATCCTGCTCTCGGTAGTCCATGACGCCATCGTGGCACTGGGACTGCTGTCACTCTTTCAGATCGAATTCGATCTGAACATCATCGCCGGCTTGATGGCGGTGATCGGCTACTCCCTCAACGACAGCATCGTCATCTCGGACAGGTTGCGGGATCTGCTGAGCTCGCGTACCCAGATGGGCATCCACGAATGCTCCGATGTGGCCATCAAGGCGACCTTCAGTCGCACCATGATCACCTCGGGCACCACCCTGTTTACCGTGGGCGCTCTGTTGCTGTTTGGCGGTGACGCCCTCTACGGCTTCTCCTTCACCCTGTTTGCCGGGATCCTGGTGGGCACCGTCTCCTCCATCACCGTCGCCTCGACCGTGCAGGAGCTGCTTGGGCTCACCCCGCAGGCCTACCAGAAGAAGAGCGAGGAGCCACTGGCCAACGCAGCCTGAACCTTGTTAATCAGGCCCGGCTCACCGGGCCTCAACAAACCGGGCCCCTGCCAACCATTGGCAGGGGCATTTTCATCCCTCCTCTCGGTCTCTCGCCGCCCATTTTGTCGTTCGGCTCGCTTCAATTGACAACTGACCATATTGAAAGCAATGACGGATCAACCCGTCATTTTTAATAACAAAAAGGTCATTTTATTACGTCAGAAACCATAAAATGTGACTGAAAGCACTTTCTTGAGGGCTCAAAGGAGGCAACATTGTGGTGATTTATCTACAAAGGGATATGAGATGTTGTTACAACCTGCCAATACAGCAAAATCCAGACAGTTGCTGAACGAGACCATGGCTTTGGTACTCGCAGGAGGGCGGGGTAGTCGCCTCAAACAGTTAACCGACAACCGTGCAAAACCTGCCGTTCATTTCGGCGGCAAATTCCGCATCATCGATTTCGTGCTCTCCAACTGCATCAACTCCGGCATCCGTCGGGTCGGTGTCGTGACCCAGTACAAATCCCACAGCCTGTTGCGCCATCTCCAATCGGGCTGGTCTTTCCTGCGCTACCAGATGAACGAGTTTATCGATCTGCTCCCTGCCCAGCAGCGGGTGGATGAGGTGAACTGGTATCGGGGTACCGCCGATGCGGTCTACCAGAATCTGGATATCATCCGCGATCACGCCCCCAAATATGTGGTGGTGCTGGCAGGCGACCACATCTACAAGATGGATTACGCCGCCATGCTGCTCGATCACGTCAATATGGGCGCCAAGGTGACCGTTGCCTGCATCGAGGTGCCACGCAGTGAAGCAAGCGCCTTCGGGGTAATGGCGGTGGATGATGATCGCAAGATCAATGCCTTCGTCGAAAAGCCCGCCAACCCGCCCGCCATGCCGGGCAAGGCCGACACCGCGCTGGCCTCAATGGGCGTCTATATCTTCGATGCGGAGTATCTCTATCAGCTGCTGGAAGAGGACATTGCCAACGAGCAGTCCCATCACGATTTCGGCATGGACGTGATCCCCCGCGTGGTGAAAGAGGGCACCGCATTCGCTCACCCGTTTGGCATGTCCTGTGTCGGCTGCTGTCCGGATCGCCGCCCCTACTGGCGCGATGTGGGCACCGTGGACTCCTTCTGGGAGGCCAATATGGATCTCGCTTCCGTCACGCCGGAGCTCGATATCTACGATCAGGACTGGCCCATCTGGACCAGTCAGAACATGACTCCTCCCGCCAAGTTCGTGCAGGACCGAAACGGCCAGCACGGCATGACCATCAACTCCATGTTTGCCGGGGGCACCATCGTCAGTGGCTCTTTCATCCTGAGTTCGGTGCTCTTTACCAATGTGCGGGTCGACTCCTTCTGCACTCTGGATCAGGCCGTTATCTTCCCGGGTGTGGAGATTGGTGCCGGTTGCCGACTGCGCCGGGTGGTGATCGACAAGGGGTGCAAACTGCCGGAAGGCACGGTGATCGGTGAAAACGCCGATGAAGATGCACGTCGCTTCCACCGCTCCGAGCAGGGCATAGTGCTGGTCACCCAGGGGATGCTCACTCGCCTGAACAAAGAGCTGCAGGGAAAACAGAAGCGCTGATCCGCAGCCAGACGGGATCCCCCTTCCTACTGCAAAGGGAGCCATAATGGCTCCCTCTTTCTATAGCTGACCAGATAACCACCTCACACCATCATTGCCATCGCGTTGCAGTCTCCCAGAGATACCATTTACTGTGGGTAAACAGCTGGGCAACGCAGCCTTTACGCCCTCAAGTCGTAAACATTAAATTACACAAAAACCATTAACCCTCCGAAAAACCCTCTGTATTATTCCTGTTCGCGCTATATAGCAGCTCCTTTATCTGACTTTTTAGCGGTAAACCCACTAGTTTCACTTGATTGTTTGTTTTTCCTTGGTAAGGTGATGGCGGTTGCGTAACAAAGTAGGTACCAGTGTAAATATTTAGGTACAACCGCTTTTGGCTTAATACAGTAGAGAGAATGAAATCATGCAAAGAGACCCCCTGAACAACATCCATATCCAGTCCGAACAAGTGATGATCACGCCTGCCCAGCTCAAGGAGAAGTTACCCATCTCCGACAAGGCGCTGGCATTCGTGCAAGGGGCCCGCAATACCATCGCCGACATCATTCACCGCCGCGATCACCGCCTGCTGGTGATCTGTGGTCCCTGCTCCATCCACGATATGGACGCCGCCAAAGAGTACGCAACCAGACTCAAAGCGCTGCATGATGCCTATCAGGACTCTCTCTACATTGTCATGCGGGTCTACTTTGAGAAGCCGCGCACCACGGTCGGCTGGAAAGGCTTTATCAACGACCCCAATCTGGATGGCACCTTCGATGTGGAGCTGGGGCTGCACCGTGCCCGCGAGCTGCTCTGCTGGCTGGCGGAGCTGGAGTTGCCGCTGGCCACCGAAGCGCTCGACCCCATCAGCCCGCAATACCTGGCCGAACTTTTCTCTTGGTCAGCCATCGGCGCCCGCACCACCGAATCCCAGACCCACAGGGAGATGGCGTCCGGCCTCTCCATGCCGGTCGGCTTCAAGAACGGCACCGACGGCAACCTGGGGACTGCCATTAATGCGTTGCAGGCGGCCTCCTCCCCTCACGCCTTTATGGGGATCAACCAGCAGGGCCAGGTTGCGCTGCTGCAGACCCAGGGCAACCCGGATGGCCACGTGATCCTGCGCGGCGGCAAACATCCCAACTATGACTCGGTCAACGTGTCGCTGGCGGAAGAGGCGCTGGAGAAAGCGGGCCTGCTGCCGAGCCTTGTGGTGGATTGCAGCCACGGCAACTCCAGCAAGGATCACCGTTTGCAGCCCAAGGTGGCCGACAACGTCATCCACCAGATCCAGGAGGGCAACCGCTCCATCATCGGGGTGATGCTCGAATCCAACCTGTTCGAGGGAAACCAGTCCAGCGAGCAGCCCAAGGAGCAGATGCGCTACGGGGTCTCCATCACAGATGCCTGCATCGACTGGGACACCACCGCTACCCTGCTGGACCGCTGCCACAACCAGCTGGCTGACCCCCTCAAGGGCAGAACTGCACGGTAAGCCGTGGTATCTTGTCGTAACCTATTGAACAATCGAGGTATCACTAGTGGTGGCATCAAACCGCTCACGCCGTGATACCTTGTTGCATCTTGATTTTCAGGGCGCCGCCGCTCGCGGCGCCAGCAGGGATTGGATATGGCTGAAGAGTTGAATGTACTCAGGGACAAGATAGATGCGGTGGACAAGCAGCTGATCGATCTGCTGGCCGCCCGTCTGGCCCTGGTGGGAGAAGTGGGTGAGGTAAAGAGCCGCCACGGCCTGCCCATCTATGCACCGGATCGGGAAGCGAGCATGCTGGCCCGCCGCCGCGCCGAGGCCGAGCAGTTGG
Source organism: Aeromonas sp. R3-1 (assembly GCF_040908345.1). NCBI lineage: Bacteria > Pseudomonadati > Pseudomonadota > Gammaproteobacteria > Aeromonadales > Aeromonadaceae > Aeromonas > Aeromonas sp. R3-1. The sequence goes on along the minus strand of NZ_JBFODN010000270.1, from coordinate 1,443 downwards.
GAGTGCCCGGCGATCTCATCGAAGACGTGCTGCGCCGGGTGATGCGTGAATCTTATGCCAGCGAGAAAGATACCGGCTTCAAATGCATAAAGCCGGATCTTGGCAAGGTGGTCATCATCGGCGGTCAGGGTCAGCTTGGTCGGCTGTTCGGTCATATGTTCAGCCTCTCAGGCTATCGGGTCGAGACACTGGAACAAGCCGACTGGCCGCGCGCTGACGAGATCCTCGCCGGAGCCGGTCTGGTGATGGTGGCGGTGCCCATCGATATCACCTGCCAGATCATCGACCGCCTCGGCAACATGCCCGCCCACTGCCTGCTGGTCGATGTCACCAGCGTGAAAGCGGCGCCGCTCGAACATATGCTGGCGGTGCACCAAGGGCCGGTACTGGGACTGCACCCCATGTTCGGGCCGGATGTTGCGAGCCTCGCCAAGCAGGTGATCGTCTGCTGTCAGGGTCGTGACCCCGCCGCCAGCCAATGGCTGCTGGATCAGATGACCATCTGGGGCGCCCGCTTGCAACAGGTGGAGGCCAAGGCTCACGATGAGGCGATGACCCTCATTCAGGCTCTGCGTCACTTCGCCACCTTTGCCTATGGCTGGCACCTCTCCCGGGAGCAGGCCAATCTGGATCGCCTGCTGAGTTTGAGCTCCCCCATCTACCGGCTGGAGCTCGCCATGGTGGGGCGGCTGTTCGCTCAGGATCCCCACCTCTATGCCGACATCATTTTGTCGTCACCGCAGAATCTGGCGATGATCCGTCGCTACTACCAAAACTTCGGCGACGCGCTGGGGCTGCTGGAGCGGGGGGACAGGGACGGTTTCATCAACGCCTTCTCGCAAGTCTCCGGTTTCTTCGGCGAGCATGCCGACCAGTTCCTGCGTGAAAGCCGCATGCTGCTGGCCCAGGCCAACGACCGCCGCCAACACGGCTGATCCTGCAAAAGTAGCAACGCTCATATCACCAAAAAGGGAAGATACTCAGGTATCTTCCTTTTTTGTTTGTTACTGTCCCGTCCTGAATATGGTTTACACCTTTCCCCCCAATAAATGGAGAATCCGATGGGACAAGGTGTGAAACGGACACAGCGCGATTACTCGCTGACTTTTAAACTGGCGCTGGTCGAGCTGGGGTGTCCTGGCAAGATCGGACAGTCCAGGAGCAAGCTGCCTGAGCTGTTCTCCAATACCTCTTGTTAAACTCCGCCGGGCTGACATTGCCAAGTCGTGAATGCCGATGCTGGCGGTTGTAAAAAATCTCTATGTATTCCTGGATCGCTGCCTTGGCCTCCGCTCTCGTCTTGAATCTATGGTGGTGAACCAGTTCATTTTTAAGAGTCCCCCAGAATCTTTCTATCGGGGCATTGTCGAAGCAGTTCCCCTTGCGTGACATGGAGGTCTGCATGCCAAATTGTACCTGGAGAGCCCGATAAGCCTTGGCACA
>NZ_JBFODN010000027.1:0-3572 GCF_040908345.1 Aeromonas sp. R3-1 | reverse complement strand
TGGTCCAGGGTGCAGAAGGAGTGCACCCGCACATTGGTAAAGAGCACCGAGTTGAGCACAAACGACCCGCTGACGATGGTCCCGCCCGAGAACATGGAGTTGATGGTCATGCCATGCTGACCATTGCGATCCTGCACGAACTTGGCCGGTGGCGTCAGGGTCTGGCTGGTCCAGATGGGCCAGTTCTGATCGTAGATATCGAGCTCAGGCAGCACGGAGGCAAGATCCATGTTCGCTTCCCAGAAGGAGTCCAGCGTACCTACATCACGCCAGTAGGGCTTTTGCCCCTCGCGCGCCCCGACACAGGACATGTTGAAGGGGTGAGCAAATGCCATCCCCTCCTCCACGATGCGGGGGATCACATCCATCCCGAAGTCGTGTTTGGAGTCCTGATTGTGAATATCCTCCTCCAGCAGTTGGTAGAGGTACTCCGCCTCGAAGATATAGATCCCCATGGAGGCCAGCGAGCGATCTTCGCAACCCGGCATGGCGGGCGGATTGGCCGGTTTTTCGACGAAGGCGCGGATCTTGCGCTGCTCGTCGATATCCATGATCCCGAAGGCGGATGCCTCGGCCCGCGGCACCTCGATACAAGCCACAGTCACCTTGGCGCCAAGGCGCACATGGTCGAGCAGCATGGCAGCGTAATCCATCTTGTAGATGTGATCCCCCGCCAGCACCACCAGGTATTTGGGGCCGTAGTCACGGATGATATCGACGTTCTGATAGATGGCATCGGCGGTACCGCGATACCAGTGCACCTCGTCCACCCGTTGCTGGGCAGGGAGCAGGTCGATGAATTCGTTCATCTGGTAACGCAGGAAGGACCAGCCCGATTGCAGGTGACGCAGCAGGCTGTGAGATTTGTATTGGGTGACTACACCAACGCGGCGGATCCCCGAGTTGATACAGTTGGAGAGCACAAAATCAATGATCCGGAATTTGCCACCGAAATGGACGGCAGGCTTGGCGCGGTTGTCAGTCAACTGCTTCAGGCGACTACCACGTCCACCCGCCAGCACCAGTGCCATACTCTGGTTCAATAATTGTCGTGCTTTGGCACTATTTTCGGGCTCTAACAACATGATTTACCTCTGCCTTGTTTGATCTATTTTCAACTCATCTTCGCCTGTTTCGGCACCTGTGAAAGTGGTTTCACTCACATTTAACCGATCTCAATTGACCCTTTTCACCGAGTTGCGAGGAATAGCATGCTTTGCTCCGCCAGCTTGGTTAAAATTCCCCCACAAAGCAGCCACTTCAAGGATGACAAGATGGTTCACAAGCTCGGACGTACCCTCTTTCTGATCGCCACCATAGTGACCATACCCCTGCTGCTCCTGCAAGCAGTTTGGTTGGCCCTTCAAAGCACACCGCTCACTTTGGCCATTATTCTGGCCACCACACTGCTTGGCATGATCCTGTTGTTGATGCTGGCCATCCGCACCATGGATGGCATGCTCCAGCATCAGGAGCTCACCTGGATCAAGGCGATCAGAGGGCGGGATCCCTCACAACTCGATGAGCCCGCCTCCCAGGAGGTGCTGCAACAGCTGCTGGAGCAGTTCGAAAGTGCCGAGCAGAGCGCTCATCGCCAGCTGACCGAGCTCAGCAACCTGGCCACCACCGACGAGCTGACCCAGCTACTCAACCGCCACGCGTTTCGCCGCGACATGACCGAGTTGCTGCAGCGGGATCAGGATACCCAGACCGCGACCCTGGTGCTGATCCGTGCCACCGAGCTTGGCAAGATCAACGCCCAGCGCGGCTTCCAGTCTGGCGATGCCTACATCAAGGACATGGCCGCCCTCATCAAACGGGTGGTAAGCCGCTTCCCGGGCAATCAGGTCTACCGCATCTCGGGGGCCGATTTTGCCGTGCTGGTGCAACCGGTGGCCAATATTCCCCCCCATCTGCTGGGGCAGGATTTGAAGGTGGCCTTCGATCACTATCAGGATCAGCACGAGCTGGAGAGCACCGGTTACTCGGGGCTGACCAAGCTCAGCAGCGGCCAGAAAATTGAAGCCGTGCTGGCCAGAGCGGATCTGGCACTGGCTCGCGCCCAGACTGAAACCATCAACGGCTGGGCCATCCAGCAGGATGACAGCGCTTCCGAGCTGCAGGGGCAACACCACTGGCGCGACGTGCTGACCGAAGTGCTGGCACAGGAGCGACTCAGCTTTACCTACCAGCCGATCCAGCCCCTGCACCGCAGCATGCTGGCTTACAACGAGATCTACACCCGCTTCAGCGGCAATGACGGCACCGCCCTGCCCACCGACACCCTGTTTGCCATGGCCCAGCGGCTGGATATGGTGATGCGGCTGGAGCAGCTGGTTATTACCCACATCATGCGTCAGTACCGGGCCTTTGGTGCCAACCAGAGTCGCTGGGGGATCAACCTCTCCCCCAACCTGCTGCAAAACAGCGCCTTCCTGATCTGGCTTGACCGCCAGTTGCTCAAGGATCCCAATACCAGCGCCAATCTGGTGTTCGAACTGGATGAAGAGCATCTGGAGCGCAATCTGACCGGCGCCAAGCGGGTGTTTGAGCTGCTGCGCCGCAACGGCAGCCGCTCGGCCATCGCCAATTTTGGCAAAGGGATCGGCTCCTTTACCCTGTTTCGCGAGCTCAAGCCCGACTACATCAAGCTGGACCCTGCCCTGATCACCGGGCTGGAGCAGGATCAGACCAACCAGCAATTCGTGCGGATGATCGTCGATGTATCGCATCGGATGGGGTGTCAGGTGATTGCAGAGGGGGTGGAACAGCTTGGCCAGAAACAGCTGCTGCAGGGGATGTACGTGGATGGCTTGCAGGGCTATCTGATCGCCCGGCCGCAACCGCTGCGACCGGATATCAGCCAGCTGGGGCTCTTTACTGAGGATGCTTCAGCTTCAAAAGGGTCAGAATGATGTCATTGAGCTGGCGATAGCGCTCCAGCTCTTTCTGATCGTAACGGGTCGCCAGTGTGGTGGGGTTGTGGCGGTTCTTGAGGTAACGGTTGATTTGCAGGCGATTGAACCCCGCCACCTGATAGACCTGGCCAAGCAAGGTATTGAGTTCATCGTGCTCCAGACCGGCTCTGGCCAGATAGTCCCCATCGGCGGGACTCTCGGTCTGATGGCTCCACTTAGCAATGCGACCGCTCTCTTGCAGATAGCTGAGCCACTGCTCGATATAGAGGGGTTTGCACCCCGCCAACAGGTTGAAAAAGCCCACCGCATCGCAACGACAACCGCTCAGGAGCACAACCGCCAGCTGATCATCATCGCACTGGAAGGTCACTGGTCCGGCTTGCGCCCAATCCAGCGCCTGCACCCGAATGCTGGCCTTCTCACCCGCAGCTCCCGTTACGTCGAATACAAACATGGCGCTCCTCCCTTGGCAAAAGGTTGATGATGGACCATCCCCCTGACAGGTGCAAAGGCAAATCGGCTTTTAACTCATCAATCGGGCCATTCGACCATAAAAAAGGGCTCTGTCCCAATTACGTGTTGAAAGGCTAATCTTGAAGTAGGCCATCACCTTGAGGTCTACCATCATGGATACCCCAGCCTTTCAACACCTGC
>NZ_JBFODN010000269.1:0-17115 GCF_040908345.1 Aeromonas sp. R3-1 | reverse complement strand
TCCCAGGTCGTTTAGCTCAGCTGGGAGAGCACCTCCCTTACAAGGAGGGGGTCACTGGTTCGATCCCAGTAACGACCACCAGTTTGTAGAAAAAATGATTTAGATGGGTCGTTAGCTCAGTCGGTAGAGCAGTTGACTTTTAATCAATTGGTCGCTGGTTCGAATCCAGCACGACCCACCATCATTTCAAGAATCCCAGGTCGTTTAGCTCAGCTGGGAGAGCACCTCCCTTACAAGGAGGGGGTCACTGGTTCGATCCCAGTAACGACCACCATATTCGCAAGCGAGGCTGAGATATCAGCTGCGATTGCAGAGAAAGTCCCCATTCAGATGGGGATTTTTTTGCCCGCAATTCAGTACTCCAGCGTCTTCTGTTGCCGTTGTGGCGAGCCGAACGCCACCTCTTATTGTGCCACTCTGCCACTCTGCCACTCTGCCACTCTGCCACTCTGCCACTCCGATCCTTCTTCATCCTGCTCTTCCGAGATTGTTCGACGGCCACTGACTTCACTCCTGTCCATCGTGATGCTGCTTATATGAACGCCTGTAATAAAGTAAACGCCAGCAATAAAAAGGGCAGGCCAAGGCCTGCCCGCAAAGATGCGCAAGGTGCTACATGATCCCGCGGATCAGGATCCCGCTGATCAGCAGCGGCGCCACCACGCGCCAGCACCAGAGTAGCGCCAGACGCAGGGTGGGTGACAGGCCCGCAGGCAATATGGCATCACCCAATCGCCAGCCCAGCAGCAGTGTCAGTACCAGACCAAACAGCGGCATCATCAGATTGGAGGTCAGATAGTCGAGCAGCTCGAAGATGGTCTTGCCAAACAGGGTCAGATCGCTCCATGGGCCGAACGACAGGCTCACCGGAATGCCGGAGGCCATGATAAGCAGGGTCAGTACCCTGCAGGCGCCACGACGCGACCAACCCCACTCCTCGGTGGTGAAGCGCACCAGATGCTCCAGCATGGAGATGGAGGAGGAGAGAGCTGCGACCAGCAGCAACAGGAAGAAGATCACCCCCAGCCCCTGACCGAACGGCAGATGACTGAACACGGCAGGCATGGTCATAAAGGTGAGCCCTGGGCCCGCGGTGGGATCGATGCCGGTGGAGGCCAGCGCCGGGAAGATCATCAAGCCCGCCAGCACCGAGATAAGGCTAGCCAGTGTGACCACCCAGACCCCGGAGCGCAGCACCCCTTCGCTATTGGGCAGGTAGGCGCCATAGGTCGTGTGTACCCCGAGCCCGATGGAGAGGGAGAAGAAGGCCAGCCCCAGCGCGTCCAGCACGCTCTGGCCGGTCAGCATGGAGAAGTCCGGCAGCAGCAGCTGGCGCACACCCGCCATGGAGCCCGGCATGGAGAGACCGACCCCCACCAGCAACAACATCATGATGAAGAGCGCGGGCATCATCCAGCGCAGTGCCCGCTCCACCCCTTTCTGAATACCCCCCTGCACGAACCACCAGGTCAGGCCTGCGAAGATCAGATGGGTCAGCACCGGCCACCAGGGGTTGCTGACATAGCCGTTGAACAGGGCGGTGAGGGCGCTTCCTTCGCTCAGATTGAGCTTGCCAGCCATCGCCAGCGCGGCGTAACCCACGGTCCAGCCGCCCACCACGCTATAGAAGCTGTAGATAAAGAAGCCGCAGGCGATCCCCATATACCCCATCCAGCGCCAGTTCGGCCCCACCAGTTTGCGGAAAGCGCCGAGCACCCCGCGCTGACTATGGCTGCCGAGCAGAGTTTCGCCGACCTGTACCGCTACCCCCAGGGTAAAGCTGAACAGCAGAAAAACCAGCAGGAAGGCGCCACCGCCATTGGTGGCGGTCACATAGGGAAACTTCCAGATGGCACCAAGGCCAATCGCTGTGCCTGCTGCGGCCAGCACATGACCGAGACGGGAAGACCACTGAACCTGGCTCATACAACCTCCGGGTAACACGACATCGAAGCAATACTCCTGAGTAGCAATAAACGACAGACCATAAAAAAGGCCGCCTGAGGCGACCTTTGCAATGAACATTCAGAAAAACTGTGCGTGCAAGGTCACCTCTCTTGCGAGCTAAAAAATCGACCAAACAGCACGAGGATGGCAGACATGAGATGACAACCTGACCAATGAATGAGGAAACAGCCTAAACCATGGAAAGAATAATTGACACATAAAATCAAAAATTTTTTATGTGTGCCGCTGTCACCACTCTGGCTATACGTACAGTTCAATGGGTGAGAACCTCGCAGGGCCGTATCTTTTCTACCTTGTGGCTATTTACTGGGCGATAATCGACGTAGCTTCTTCTGGAACTAGTGACCGCGACATGGCGCTGACGGGAACAACGATGAGACAGGATGTCGTATGAGATGGATGGTGCTGACCTGGTTGCTGATCAGCCTGAGTGTGACGGCGCAGCCTGGATTAACCCTGCTGAGTCACGACTTACCCCCCTTTACCGAATACCGCGACGGCAAGCTCGATGGCTTCGCCATTCGTTTGATTGATGAGGTGCAGGAGGAGCTCGGCACCCGTTATCCGGTGCGGATTTACCCGCTCAAGCGGGCGCTGGCGCTAGCACGGGTCGAGCCCGGCTATGGACTGTTCGTGGTACAGCGGCTTCCGGAGCGGGAGTCCCATTTCAAATGGGTTGGCCCGCTCTTTATCAATCGGGTCTTTATCTATCAGGCGCTGGATAGTCGCCACCCGCTGACCTCGCTGGCGCAGCTGCGAGATCTGCCCAGAGTAGGGGTGGTGCTGGGCAATGCCGATGATGTGCGGCTGACCCATGAGGGCTACACCAATCTGGTGCGCTACAAGACAGTCGGGGAGGCGATAGAGCGGCTGATGCTGGGCAAGATCGATGCCTTGCCGATGGCGGAGCTGGTGATGGAGGCCACCCTCGACAAGATGGGGTTATCCCGGCGCAGCATCGTCAGCAGTGGGGTGCTGCTCCATCAGGCCGGTCTCTATATCGTCTTCTCCAAGGGAACGGATGATGCCGAGATCACCCGCTGGCAGCATGCCCTGGATGCCGTCAGAGCCGCACAGGGGCGGGCCGATGGGCCCACCCGCGAAGAGTAACCGTCACACCAGACCGCGAATCAAGATCCCGCCGATCAGCAAGGGGGCAATCCAGCGCCAGCAGTTCATCAGCAAGTGATGCCAGTGGCTGGCAATCCCCTGCGGCAGCGCCTTGCGTCCCAGCTTCCAGCCCAGCAGCAGCGTCAGCATCAGGCCGAACAGCGGCATCATCAGGTTGGAGGTGACAAAGTCCAGCAACTCGAAAATGGTTTTGCCAAACAGGGTGGCGTGTTGCAGCGGGCCAAACGACAGGCTGACCGGAACACCGCTAACCATGACGAATCCAGTGATGGCGCTGCAGGCCGTGCGGCGTGACCAACCCCAGGTCTCGCACAGAAAGCACTGCAAATGCTCCAGCAGGGAGATGGCCGAGGAGAGCGCCGCAAAAACCAGCAGGGCGAAGAAGATCACCTCAAGCACCTGACCGAAGGGCAGCAGCTGAAATACCGCCGGCATGGTCATAAAGGTGAGACCGGGGCCGGAGGCCGGGTCGATACCGGTCGAGGCCAGCACCGGGAAGATCATCAGCCCCGCCAGTACTGCCACCATGCTGGCCAGCAGCACCACCCAGAGGCTGGAGCGACCAACCCCTTCGCTGGTCGGCAGATAGGCGCCGTAGGTGGTGTGAATGCCCAGACCGATGGAGAGGGAGAAGAAGGCCAGCCCCATGGCATCGAGCACGCCGGACATCCCCAGCTTGCTGAAGTCGGGCATCAGGAAGTGACGTACTCCCGCCATCGCATTGGGCAGGGTGAGGCCAAAGGCGACCAGCATCAGGATCATCAGGAACAGGGCCGGCATCATCCAGCGCAGGGTGCGCTCCACCCCTTTCTGAATGCCGCCTTGCACCACCATCCAGGTGAGGGCGGCAAACAGCAGATGGGTGAGAATGGGCCAGACGTCGCCGCTGACATAGTCATTGAAGCGGGCGGTGAGGGCAGCCGCATCGCCATGATTGAGCTGACCGGAGATGGCCATGCCGGTATAACCCAGGGTCCAGCCGCCCACCACGCTGTAGAAGCAGTAGATGAGCAGGGTAGAGATCACCCCCATTACCCCAACCCAGCGCCACTGTTTGCCGAGCAGATCGGAGAAGGCACCGACTACCCCGCGGCGACTCATGCTGCCGAGCAGGGTCTCCCCCATCAGTACCGCCACCCCCAGGGTGAAGCTGAACAGCAGAAAGACCAGCAGGAAGGCGCCGCCGCCGTTGACGGCGGTGACATAGGGGAATTTCCAGATTGCGCCGATACCGACCGCGGAACCCGCTGCGGCGAGGATGTAGCCGAGTCGGGATGACCATTGGGACTGCTTCATAAGAACTCCAATCGAGCGCCCCTTGGCAGGGGCAGAATGGCGCTCATGTTACGGAGGTCACGGCGCAATCACTACGACGGTTATCAGGTATAAATGCGATTTATTGGTACGATTGGCTAATTTAATTCTGTTTTTTGCCCAATCCTGCCACCAAATAAAAACCGGAGCGAGATTGCTCCGGTTTGGTCTCTGACAACGGTTCGTCGGTGGACTAGATCACTCCCAGCTCCCGCAGCCGCTCCATCAGGTAGCTGTGGGCGGTATGACGCTCGGAGAGCACCACATCCGGGCGCGGGTGGAGGAACAGCGGCAGGGAGATACGCGACTTGGCGGCGCTGCCACCGGTCGGGTTGATGACGCGGTGGGTGGTGGAGGGATAGTAGCCGCGAGAGGCCTCCTGCAACATGTCGCCGATGTTGATGATGAGGGTGCCAAAATCGCACGGCACGTCCATCCATTCGCCATCGGAGCCCTTCACCTGCAGGCCTGGTTCGTTGGCGGCAGGGAGAATGGTGAGCAGGTTGATATCTTCGTGGGCGGCGGCGCGGATGGCGCCCGGCTCCTCGGTGCCATCGAACGGCGGATAGTGCAGCACCCGCAGCAGGGTCTTCTGGCTCTCTTCGATCATCGAGGAGAGGGGGCTGCTGTAGTGAGCGGCGATATCGGCCGGGGTGTACTGCTCGACCCAGCCCAGCAGCTCGGCGGCCAGACCGTTGGCCAGACGATAGTACTCCATCGCCTGCTCCTTCAGTTCTTCCGGCATCTGGCCCCAGGGGTAGATGTGGAAGTACTCCTTGATATCTTTCTGGCTATGGCCCTTGGCCACCTCGGAGACCGACGGCGGGAAGTAGCCATCCTGAGTCTCGCGGTTGAACAGGAAATCCTGCTTCTGCTCGCTCATGAAGAAGCGATACCAGTTGTCGTAGATGGACTGCACCAGCTCTTTCGGAATGGGGTGGTTGGTCAGCACGCCAAAGCCGGTGGTTCGCAGGGATTCGGTGAAGCGTTGGGCCGCATCGGGTGAGCGGTAATCGACGGTCAGGACTTTCATTGTTTTTGTTGCGCGCCAGTTAAAAGATGGCGCAGTTTACCTTGCGCCTGATAACAAGGAAAGCGGGGTGGCCACCCCGTCTGGCACGGCGTTGAATAGTGACAAAAACATCAAATAAACCGCGCCAGACCACGCGGGAGCGCATCCCTTGTTATGGCCTTTTATCCTCTCTAGAATGCCGGTCACTATCTTTTCCGGAGTCTGTTCATGTCCCCCAAAATCCTGTTGCTGACCCTGCCGGTATTGCTGGCGGGATGCAGTGCCCTGTCAGAAGATGAGTGCCGCACCATGAGCTGGTACAACCTGGGTTATCAGGATGGATCGGAAGGCAAAACCCGTCAGGCGACCCGCGATTACGTTTCGTCTTGCAGCGAATATGGCCTCAAAGTGGATGAAGCCGAGTGGAAACGGGGCTACGACAAGGGGCTGGAGCTCTACTGCATTCCCGAGCTGGCTTACAGCAAGGGCAAGGAGGGGCAGGCCTATCTGGGGGTATGCCCCAATGATGCCAGCTTCCTCAAGCAGTATCAGCGTGGCTACGAAGAGTACAAACTGGCTGCCCGCCTGCGGGAGATCAGCGACGAGCTGGAGCGTACCGAGCGGGATATCGATACGCTGGAGCGCAGCATCCGCAACGAAACCAACACGGAACAGCGTGACTATTACCGCGCCAAGCGCGATCGAGCCATTCGCCACTACGAATCCCTGCGCCGGGAGTACAACCGTCTGCGTTATCCGGATCGGGTGATCCAGTTCTCCTTCGGCGGTTAATCCCTCTCTTCATGGCCAGCCCGCGTGCTGGCCATGTTGCATCTTGTCAGCTCAGGGCTGTACCCAGCGCTGCAGTGCCAGTGCGATACCATCTTCGTTGTGGTCGGCCGTGACCCGATGGGCATGGCTCTGGATCTGCGGGGCCGCATTGCCCATGGCCACCGCCAGCCCCACCTGCTCGAACATGCTGATGTCGTTGTTATTGTCACCAAACGCCACCACCTGATCCATTGCAATCCCTTCGCTGGCTGCCCACTGGGCCAGCCGGTTGCCCTTGCTGCAACCGGGCTGTACCAGCTCCACCGCATAGGGGGCCGCCCAGTCGCGGGTAAAGGGCATCTGCTCGACCACCTCGCCCATAAAGGTGTGCAGGCGTGCCGGATCCTGATTGAACAGCTCCAGCTTCCAGACCGGGTTGTCGAGCCAGCCTGCCAGCTCCTCGACCGGGTGGAGGGCGATCTTGAGGTGGTCCGGCTGATTGGCCGACCAGTGGCGAATGCGGGTGACATGCTCTTCACAGCCGATGTAGCCAATGCCCTCGCTCAGGTGGAACAGGGCGCCCATCTGCTGCGCCTCGACCGCGGCCAGCAGCTCGGTAAGCGGGGCGACCGCCAGCGGGTCGCCACTTAGGATCCGGTTCTGCACCGGATCATAAAGATAGGCGCCGTTGCTGCAGATGAGGGGGGTATCGAGGGCCAGCTCGTGGTGGAAGGGACGCGCCGTCATGTAGTGGCGCCCCGTGACCAGCAGCACCTTGATGCCGTGGGCGCGGGCCTGCGCCAGTGCTGCCCGGGTGGCCGACGAGATCTTGTGATCCCGGGTCAGCAGGGTGCCATCCATATCGAGCGCGATGGCCTTGTACTCACTCATAGCTCCTCCAGCATCGAACAAATCCGCAAAGAGCTTTACCGTCCCAGACCCGGCGCCCCGATGCAAGTCTTGCCCGCGGCCGAAGCGCCGAACTGTGATCCCTTCGTGGCTCAGGTGCAGCTGGCCAGCTGTTGACGACGGTCGGCACGGCGGCGCAGCAGATAGAAACCGGCGGCACTGGCAAGGGAGCAGAGGGTGGCGAGATAGAAGGGCCAATCGGTACCGGCCAGCAGCACCAGACTGCCGAGCAGAACCGCCAGGATCTCGCTGCCCACGGCGAGGGCGCGGTAGAGCCCCATCGCCTGCCCCTGCTGCTCCGGGTGACTGCGGTTGGAGATCGCCACCGAAGTGGCCAGCTCCCCCAGACTCATGCCGATGCCAGCGGGAACGAAGGTAAGCGCCAATCCCCACCAGTGCACAGGCAGGATAAAGAGCAGCATGCCGCTCGCCATCACCAGATGGCCGACAATGCCGAGGGAGCTGCCGCGCCAGTGACGGGCGATGCGGGATCCGAGCCAGGAGCCCGCCATCATGGGCAGACTCACCAGCACCGCCGCCTGCGCCAGCTGGGCCGGATCCCAGGCCAGCTTCTCCACCAGCCAGATATTGAAGTAGGTGAAATAGAGCTGCACGGCGCCATAGCTGATCAGGGTAAGTACGAAGTAGGGCAGCAGGGTCGGTTGCAGCAACAGCTGGCAGCTGGAGAGGGTCGCAGTCTGACGGGTGGCCGCCACCGGCGGACGATAGGGGATCAACCAGTACACCAGCAGCAGGTTGAGCAGGGTCATTCCTACCGCCAGCCAGGCGGTCAGACTGTAATCCCCCGAGATCACCGCGGCGTAGCCCCCGATCATCGGCCCCACGACCCAGCCCAGATTCATGCCGATGTTGATCCAGGCGAAGCTGCGGGCCTTGTGCTCCTTGCCGGCGAGATCCGCTGCCATCGCTTGCACGATGGCGATGTTGCCGTTGCATAGCCCCTCCACCACCCGGCTGAGCAGCAGCAGGGGGAGGGAGCGCCAGGCGATACCGAGTGCCATCAGGGCATAGCCTGCCAGCACCCCCGCCAGCGAGAGCAACAGCAGTGGCTTGCGGCCATAGCGGTCGGAGAGGCGACCGAGCCAGGGACTGCCCACCAGCTGGAACAGGGGATAGAGCCCCATGATGACCCCCAGCCACACCTTGCGGCTCCAGTCGGAGGCATCCGGCGTCAGCATGCCGTGGGCCGGATCCAGCAGCAAGGGTGCCAACACCGGGGAGGGGAGACTGAAACCTGCAACTGCCAGCGTGACCGTCATGACCAGCACCCAGAGGGGATTTTTGTGCCCGTGTTTCTCCATGTCGCACCCATTAAATAAAGTTATTGGTTTATTTATGCTGATTCATAGACGGGATTAAGTAAAGTGAATTGTTGATTTAATAAAGGGGGCTCCCCATAATGAGATCATGAACGCAAGCACCGACAAGATCCTGTTTCTGCTCAAGAGCCATGGCCCGCAGAGTGCCGCCGTGCTGGGGGAGCAGTTGCAGATGACCTCCATGGGCGCCCGCCAGCACCTGCTCGCACTGGAGCAGGAGGGGTGGGTCACATTCAGCGACAAGGCGCGCGGGCGCGGTCGTCCCGTGCGGCTGTGGCAGCTCACCGAGCAGGCCTGGCAGCGCTTCCCCGATAGCCATAGCGACCTGACCGTGCAGCTGATCGACAACGTGCGCGAGCTGTTTGGCGAGGAGGGGATGGAACGGCTGATCCAGCAGCGGGAGCAGCAGATGCTTGCTCGCTATCAGGAGGCGCTGGGGTCCCATGGCCTCTCTGGCCGGCTGGCGGCGCTCAGGGAGCTGCGTACTCGCGAGGGCTACATGGCGGAGATCCGCCGCGAAGAGGATGGCAGCTGGCTGCTGTGGGAGAGCCACTGTCCCATCTGTGCGGCAGCGCGTACCTGCCGCGGTTTCTGTCGCAGCGAACTGGCGCTGTTTCGCCAGCTGCTGGCGCCAGCAACGGTGGAGCGGGAGCAATATCTGCTGGAGGGGGCGCATCGCTGCCTCTATCGCATCACGCCGCCCGCGCTCTGATTTCGTCAAACGCCCAAAAACAACAAAGCAGGCGCCGGGATGCCTGCTTTGTTGCCTTCGGGGAGGGGGTTCTCTCGTTCCAGCCCGTCGTTTCCCGATAAGGTAAGACGGCTGATGGGGCTCTTGACCCGGTAAGGTCCTTCACCGCAGAGACCCGGTCAGGTATCTGCTTTGCCACCGGAAGATGTAACCATAGTATCCCTCCCGTGCCGGTGAGTGGTTGCAAAGTAACCACTCATTTCGGTTGTTTTTGCAATAGCTCACCCTTAATCTAGGAAAAGTGGATTAGTCATTGCAACGAGGAAGGGTAAATGCTGAAACTTGATCGCATAGACAGACATATTCTCGAGCTGATGCAGGAGAATGGCCGCATCAGCAATCTGGAACTGGCCGAGCTGGTCGGGCTCTCCCCGTCTCCCTGCTCCCGCCGGGTCAAGGCGCTGGAGGATGCCGGTCTCATCGACACCCACGTTACTCTGCTCAACGCCCGCCAGCTTGGCCTCACCCTCACCGCCTACATTCACATTTCCATGGACAGACATACGCCCGAGCGGTTCGAGAATTTCGATCGCGCCATCAGCGAACTGCCCGAAGTGCTGGAGTGTGATCTCATCACCGGTAACGATGCCGACTACCAGCTCAAGGTGGTGGTGCGCGACATGGAGCACTATCAGCACTTCCTGCTGGACAAGCTGACCCATATTCCGGGGGTGACCGGAGTGCGCTCCAGCTTCGTGCTGCGCCGCATCAAGCACAAGACGGCGCTGCCGCTCAACCATCTGGGTTGAGCCCGCGCAAGCCGCTTATAGAAACAGAAAGAGGAGGTCAGTGGCCTCCTCTTTTGCTATTCGCTCTTGGTTATTCGGTAGTGGTTATCGGGTCTGGATTAGCTGTTGCGGTGACGGGGCGACTGCCGCTGTCAGACGCTGACCTGGCTGATGTCTTCCACCTGCAGCAGCCAGCCGCTCTGCTCCTGCTGCGGTTCGCCGCTGACCCGCAGCCGCTCGCCGGTTGGCACCCACTGCCCCTCGGGCAGGGAGACCAGCAGGCTCTCGCTACCGTTGTCGAACAGCCAGCGATCTTCGCCAAGCGATTCAATCAGATAACCTTCCATCTCCACTCTGGACTCGGCTTGCCAGGATGGCGCAACGGAATCACGGCTCTCGATGAAATCCCCCTGAACACCAAAACTGGCTAGCCCCCACAGAATGGAGAGCCCGACGATGGATGTTTGCATCTTGTCTCTCCTCTTTTGGAACTGTAGGGCCAGTATGGGAACAGAAAACTGAGCGCACCATGAACAAGGTGACAAAGTGCTGGCGAGATCGCGAAAAAATCCGGCCAATTGGCCGGCAGTGTCATTTTATGGTGCCTGGATCACACTATTTGGCGGCTTCTTCTGTCATCCGTTCAGCTCTTGGCTTATTCGTCCACATGGCTACCCCGCGATGATCCCCACAGATCCCCTCTACCACCACGGCGCGAACCCGGGTGCCATCTTTGCAAATGGCCTGCCAGGCGTCGGCATCATCGATGGCGAGCGAGTTGGGGGACGGCGTGGTTTGGCAAGCCGTGAGCAGCAGAGCGCACAGGGGGAGCAATTTTTTCATGGCGGACTCCTCGGGGTGATGGGGGACTGAGAGGATTGGGATGACCTCTCCACTCCCCAGCATCAGTGATAACCGGTTAAGGNGGGGACCACTGACGGCCGCAGGTGCCGTGCAGCCGGGGCTTGCCCTGTGCCCTCCTTGGGCCTAAGGTGGGGCCGTTTTACTGCCTTATTGAAGGAGCGTTTTCATGTCCACTCTCTATCCCCGCGTCGGGGTCGGCGTCATTCTGACCAACGCCCAAGGCCAGGTGCTGCTTGGCAAGCGCAAAGGGAGCCATGCCCCCTACTGGTCGATCCCGGGTGGTCATCTGGAGTTGGGGGAGAGCTTCGAGTCGGCGGCGATCCGCGAGGTGGCCGAGGAGACGGGACTTGAGATCCAGGGGCCCGAGGTGGTGGCGGTGACCAACAATCTGGAGACATGGCGCGAGAGCGGGCTGCACTATATCTCGGTGACGCTGCATGCCCGGGCCGATGGCGAACCGCAACTGCTGGAGCCGGAGAAGTGCGAAGGCTGGGTCTGGTGCGATCCGCGCGAGTTGCCCGAGCCCCATTTCGACGCCAGCCGCCAGTCCATTGCTTGCTGGCTGGCGGGACGCTGCTATTTGCCGGGTGATATGCCCATGGTGTCGGCCGAATCAGCCTGATTGTCATAAAACGATCATCGCGCTGTCATAATATCCCCTCTCCATCGGGAGAAGAGGGATGAGGGAGAAGAGCGTGGGACAGGTATTTATTCAGTTTTTATGGCTGGGATGCATCAGTTTTGGCGGCCCGGCCGCTCATATCGGCTATTTCCAGCGTACCTTCGTCCAGCGGCTCGGCTGGCTGACACAGGCCGAGTTTGCCCGCCTGCTGGCGCTGTGCCAGCTGCTGCCGGGGCCCGCCTCCAGCCAGCTGGGTTTCGCCATCGGTCGTCATCGCGCCGGTCTGGGCGGGGCGCTCTCTGCTTTTGTTGGCTTCACGCTGCCCTCATTTCTGCTGCTACTGGCGGCCGCGATCGGCATCGGCCAGCTGGGCAGCAATCTGTGGCTCGACGCTGCCTTACATGGCCTTAAACTGCTGGCGCTTATCGTGGTGGCCGATGCGGTGCTCACCATGAGTCGTCAGTTCTGTGCCACGGGAATGACCCAAGGGATCATGGTGGTGACCGCTGCTGCACTCTGGTGGCAGCCCGGTCTGCTGACTCAACTGTTGATGCTGGCGGGAGCTGCGTTGATCTGCGCCCGCAGCCAGCGCGGGGCGGGGAGTCGCCCTGCCACCGCTGAGCTGCCTGCTGCCGCCAGCAGTCAGCCTCATTGGCCGACCCTGCTGCTGTTTGGCATCCTTTTTATCAGTCTGCCGCTGCTCGCTAGCCCGATTGGTCAACTGGTTGCCGACTTCTATCGCGCCGGTAGTCTGGTGTTTGGTGGTGGCCATGTGGTGCTGCCGCTGCTGCAAGAGAGCGTGGGCCACACTCTCAACGAGCAGCAGTTTCTGACCGGTTACAGCCTGGCCCAGTTGGTGCCGGGCCCCATGTTTACCCTCGCCACCTATCTTGGTGCCCAGTTGCAGCCCGAGATGCCGATGAGCGGGGCCCTGTTGGCGACCCTGGCGCTCTTTGCGCCTGGCTTTCTGCTGCTCTGGGCGGTGGGCCCCTGCTGGCAACAGTGGCTGGCCCAGCCCCGTCTGGCGGGGGCCGTCACCGGCATCAATGCTGCCGTAGTGGGCTTGTTGCTGGCGGCCCTCTATCAGCCGGTGTGGCAGAGTGCGGTGCTGGCGCCGAGCGATCTGGCGCTGGCTGCCATCGGCTTTTATCTGCTGCGGGTGGTGAAGCTGCCGATACCGGCCATCGCGGCCCTGCTGGTGATGGCTGCTATCCTGCTGGCGTGAAGCCGGTGAAATCCCGATAAAAACGGCGCCTCCGTGATGGAGGCGCCGTTTTTATTGCAATGGGTCAGCCGTTCAGACCTCGGGATCGAAATCCAGACTCAGGCTGTTGACGCAGTAGCGCTGGCCGGTCTCGGTCGGTCCGTCGGGGAAGACGTGACCGAGGTGAGAGCCGCACTGGCGGCAGGTGATCTCCACCCGCTTCATGCCGTGGCTGTTGTCCTCGGTGTACTCCACCGTTCCCTCGATGGCCTTGTCGAACGAGGGCCAGCCGCAGCCGGAATCAAACTTGGCTCCTGAGTGAAACAGCACGCTCTTGCAGCAGACACAGAGGTAGTCGCCGCTCTTGCGATTGTGGAGCAGGGCGCCGCTGTAGGGGCGCTCGGTGCCCTTCTCCCAGCAAACGTGAAACTGCTCGGGGGTCAGTTTGCTGCGCCACTGTTCCGGATTGTTACTGCTCATACCGACTCCTTGCCATCCATACCGGAGCCCAGCATAGCGGCTCCGTAAAGCTGACTCCAGCATGCCTCTTATGCTTTGCCTGTATCTGTGATCGAGGTGGCAACCATCTCCTCACCGGATGCAGGGAGAATTTCCTGCTGCGGTGGTTGGGCATCCTCCGCCGTGCTGGCCAGCGCCACCCGCTCCAGCAGTTTGAGGGAGTGGGCCCGGCCGACTGCCACCTGCCGTTTGATGTCATCGGGCAGGAAGGGCAGCCCATCGTTGGTGGCGGTGTCGATGGTCTGGATCCACTCCAGCCCTTCCCCCGGCGGTGGCAGGCGGAACTGGATGTCATAATCGCTGGCGTTGAACAGCACGTACCAGCGCTCGCCGACACAGTTGATCATGCCGATATCCATGGCGAACGCCTGCCCCATGGGGGCGTGCCAATCCTGATCGGTGAGCTGGTGGCCGTCCGGGTGATACCAGTTGACCTGATGGCAGCTGGACGGTGCGCCATTCCAGCTGTCGTCGCTCAGCTGCAGGTTGGAGAAGACGCAGGACTCTGCCCGCAGTGCCATCATCTGCTGGGTGAAGGCGAACAGCCGCTCATCCTCCGGCCGCCACTGCCAGTTGACCCAGCTGATCTGGTTGTCCTGACAGTAGGCGTTGTTGTTGCCAAGCTGGCTGCGGCCCATCTCGTCCCCGGCGAGGAAGTGGGGAGTGCCTTGGGACAGCAGCAGGGTGGCAATCAGATTGCGTTTCTGCTGCTGGCGCAGGCTGTTGACCCGCGGATCCAGGGTTGGTCCCTCTACCCCGTGGTTATAGGAGAGGTTGTTGCCGTGGCCATCGCGATTGTCCTCACCGTTGGCCTGATTGTGGCGCTGGTTGTAGGAGACCAGATCCTCCAGAGTGAAACCGTCGTGATAGCAGAGGTAGTTGACGCTGGTGTGGGGCGATCGCCAGTTCTTCGGGAAGATATCCCGCGACCCCACCAAGCGGGTGGCAAAGTCCCCCATCTTGCCCGCATCACCGCGCCAGAAGGCGCGCACTGTGTCGCGGTAGCGGTCGTTGATCTCTTGCCACTGGCTCGGGAATTGACCCAGCCGGTAGCCGAAGGGGCCGATATCCCAGGGTTCGGCGATGAGCTTGACCTGTGACAGCACTGGGTCGGCCATCACCGCCTTGAAGAAGGCGCCCATGGGCTCGAACTCCCCCGCTTCCCGCGCCAGTGTCACCGCCAGATCGAAACGGAAGCCATCCACCTGCATCTCGGTGACCCAGTAGCGCAAAGCATCGAGCACCAGTCGCAGGGTGTTGGGGTGATCCAGATTGACGCTGTTGCCGCAGCCGGTCACGTTGGCGTGACGGGTGTAGTCCGGGCCGTGGGGGCCCGCTTCGAAGGCGTAGTAACCGGCGTTGTCAAAGCCCTTGAACGAGAGGGTGGGACCGTCGAAGCCAGAGGCGGCAGTGTGGTTGTAGACCACATCCAGGATCACCTCGAGCCCGGCCCGGTGCAGCTCGCGCACCATGGTCTTGAACTCGGTCACCGCCTCGTCCGCTCGGGTGCTGTAGCGTGGCTCCGGGGCGAAGAAGGCGATGGGGTTGTAGCCCCAGTAGTTGGTGAGTCCCAACTGCTCCAGTCGCGGTTCCGACATGAAGGCGGCCACCGGCATCAGCTGCACCGAGGTGATGCCGAGGCTCTTCATATGTTCGATAACCAGCGGGTGACTGATGCCAAGGTAGGTGCCCTGCAGCGCTTTGGGGATCCCCGGGTGCTGCTTGGTAAAGCCCTTGACGTGGGCCTCGTAGATAATGGTGCGGGCCGGACTGATCCCGGGTTTGCCAACCCCTTGCCAGTCAAAACTGTCATCCACTACCACCGACTTGGCAATCATCCCGGCACTGTCACCCTGATAGAGGGCTTCATCCCAATAGGTGGGACGGCTGAGCGCCCTGGCGTAGGGGTCAATCAGCAGTTTTTGCGGATCGAACAGCATCCCCTCCTGCGGGGTGCCATAGACCCGATAGCCGTAGCGCTGACCGGCCTTTACACCGCGCACGTAGCCAAAGCGATACTGGCCACGGCGGCCGGGCAACTCCAGCCGCATCAGCTCCTGCTCCTGCTCGTCGTACAGGCAGATCTCCACCTTGTCCGACTGGGGGGCCCAGACGCAGAAGTGGCAACCGTTCTCGTCAAGGCGGGCCCCCAGCGGGTGGCCCACCCCTTTTTCCATTACAAGCATCAAGACTCCTGTTTGATAAACAAGGTCGCCAGCGGCGGCAGATCCAGCACTATGCTGTGTGCCATCCCCTGCCAGGGGGTCGGCTCGGCAGCGAACACCAGACCTACATCATAGTTACTGCCCCAGTAATACTCGCTGTCGGTGTTGAGCACCACCCGATAGTGGCCCGCAGCTGGGACGCCGATCCGATATTCGAGACGGGGCACCGGGGTGAAGTTGCAAGCCACCACAATAGCCTGCTTGCCCTCTTTGTCCGCCCGCAGCCAGGCAAAGATGCTGTTGTCGGCATCGTTGTGATCCAGCCAGCGGAAGCCGGTCTGCTCATAATCGGCCTGATACAAGGCAGGCTCATGACGGTAGAGGTGGTTGAGATCGTGGATCAGCCGCTGCTGACCGGCATGCTTGGGATATTGCAGCAGGTGCCACGGCAGCTGGGCGTCGTGGTTCCACTCGTTGCTCTGAGCGATTTCGGTGCCCATGAAATTGAGCTTCTTGCCCGGGTGGGCGTACATAAAGCCCATGTAGGCGCGCAGGTTGGCAGCCTGCTGCCACTCGTCGCCCGGCATCTTGTAGAGCATGGAGTGTTTGCCGTGCACCACCTCGTCGTGGGAGAGCGACAGGATGAAGTTCTCGTCATAGTGGTAAACCATGGAGAAGGTCATGTCGTTGTGGTGGTAGCGACGGTGGATCGGCTCTTTCTGCATATAGGTGAGGGTGTCGTGCATCCAGCCCATATTCCACTTGAAGCCAAAGCCGAGACCGCCGAGGAAGGTGGGGCGGGAGACACCGGCAAAGGCGGTGGACTCTTCGGCTATGGTCATGGCGTGGGGGTACTTGCCGTAGACCTCCTCGTTGGTCCACTTGAGCAGGCTGATCGCCTCGTAGTTGTGGTTGCCGCCATCGACGTTCGGTACCCACTCACCGGCGTTGCGGGAGTAATCCAGATAGAGCATGGAGGCGACCGCATCCACCCGCAGGCCGTCGATGTGGAACTTGTCGAGCCAGAACAGGGCGCTCGCCACCAGGAACTGGCGCACTGTGTCGCGGCCGAAGTCGTAGATGTAGGAGTTCCAGTCCGGGTGCCAGCCACGGCGCGGATCCTCGTACTCGTAGAGCGGGGTGCCATCGAAACGGGCCAGTCCGTGGGCATCGGACGGGAAGTGGGCGGGTACCCAGTCCAGAATGATGCCGATGCCTGCCTGGTGGCACTGGTCGACGAAGTATTTGAAATCATCGGCGGTGCCGTAGCGGCTGGTGGGGGAAAACATGCCCACCGGCTGGTAGCCCCAGGAGCCGCTGAAGGGGTGCTCGGAGACCGGCAGCAGCTCGATGTGGGTGTACTCCATCTCCTTGACGTAGGCGACCAGCTCCACCGCCAGCTCGCGCCAGCTCAGGCTGTCGCCATTGGGGTGGCGTTTCCAGGAGCCGACATGCAGCTCATAGATGGAGAGCGGCTGCTCGCGTTTGTCGTTGTGCTGGCTGGCAATCCACTCGGCATCCTGCCACTGGTACTGGGCGTGGTCATAGACCACGGAGGCGAACGACGGATACTGCTCACTGTAGAAACCTACAGGGTCGCTCTTGTGGGGCAGCCGGTTGCCCATGGGGTCCTTGAGCTCGAACTTGTAGCGATCCCCGGCCTTGAGGCCCGGCACAAACAGCACCCAGTGACCGCACAGGCTGCGCTGCATCGGATGGCGGCGGCCATCCCAGAAGTTGAAATCGCCGATGAGGCTCACGGCGGTGGCGCTCGGTGCATAGACCGCAAAACGTACCCCTTCCACCTGCTGGCCAAG
>NZ_JBFODN010000268.1:0-69293 GCF_040908345.1 Aeromonas sp. R3-1 | reverse complement strand
CGCCGTGGAACCACCTGATCCCATGCCGAACTCAGAAGTGAAACGCGGTAGCGCCGATGGTAGTGTGGCATTCGCCATGCGAGAGTAGGACACTGTCAGGCACCTATTTAGAAGAGGCCTCCCATTCGGGAGGCCTTTTTGCATTTCTGTGTTCCAAAAATCTGCCCTGCCGCCGGCATTTTAGTAAAAGTGCTGGGCTATCAAGGGATTGCCCGTTACTCTTTAGCCGTTGCCGATTAACACGTGATGCTGCCAGCGAGGTATTGATGGCTACGTTGAAGGAAATTGCACAGGAAGCGGGGGTTTCTCTCGCCACGGTATCCCGGGTATTGAACGAGGATCCCAGCCTGAGCGTCAAGGAAGAGACCAAGCAGCGGATCTTCGAGATTGCCGAACGGCTGGAGTACAAGACCAGCAGTGCCCGCAAGGGGGTACACAAGAGCAAGCTGCACTTTCTGGTGGTCTATGCATATCCCCAGAGTACCGAGGTCAACGACCCTTACTATCTCGCCATCCGTTATGGTATCGAGACCCAGAGTGCCCGCCTCAATATCGAACTGACCCACCTCTACAACTGCGGTGAAGGGCGCGAACTGAGCGCCGTGGATGGTATTCTGGTGGTCGGAACCCTCACAGCCGAGCGTCTCGTCCAGCTAAGGGCTTGTTCCAGCCAGCTGGTGTTTGTCGACTGCTGTTCACAGGGAGAGTTCGACTCGGTCGATGTGGATCTCGCCCTGATCAGCCAGCAAGTGGTGGATTATTTTATCGCTCAGGGACACCGGCGCATCGGTTATATCGGTGGCCAGGATGAGAATCCGGATCTGCGCGAACTGGCCTTCCGGGATTATGGCCAGCGGTTGGGGGTGGTGCAGGAGAGCGATCTCTATCGTGGGGACTTCTCCAGCGCCTCCGGCTACCAGTTGGCGAAGGAGATGCTGGCAGGGGATTGGCCCAAGGCGCTGTTCGTTGCCTCCGACTCCATCGCCATCGGCGTGCTGCGTGCCATTCATGAGAAGGGACTGGCGATTCCCCAGCAGATCGAGCTTATCAGCGTCAACGATATTCCAACCGCCAAGTTCACCTTCCCGCCGCTCTCTACAGTGCGGATCCACTCCGAGTTGATGGGCTCCCAGGGGGTCAATCTGTTGGTCGAACGGCTGCGTGACGAGCGTGATATTCCACTTCGGGTGCTGGTGCCGAGCAAGTTGACCCTGCGTGGCACCACTCGCTGATTTTAGTAAAACATTCTGCTTTTTAGTCGCGCCATCTTGCGGTGGTGCGACACCTCTCCCAAGCAAACCTCTTTCCCATATCATCCAGTAACTTCATATCATATTGTTTTATAGTTGATTTTATTGCTAATCAGCCAACTCTTATCAACATCCATGCCACTCATCCATATCTTGCCCTCCTTTATCTCCCGCTTCTGATCTCGCTCACAAAACCATCTGTTCATTGTGATCAGGTTAAAACTTTACCTATCCAAAGCTGATATTTAGTAAATGTTTATCTAGAGTTTACCCAGTTAACGTTGCCTTGTTCCGGGAGGACATGTGAATAACTGGGAAAACGTCCAATTCGTTGGTGAAAACAGGCTGGCCCCGCGTGCCTACTTCTTCTCTTATGCCGACCACGCGCTGGCGGCCACCATGCAGCGCGAGCTGAGCCGCCGTTTTCTGAGCCTTGGCGGCCAGTGGCAGTTCCACTACTTCGACCACCCCCTGCAGGTGCCGGAGGCCTTCTATCACAACCCCATGAGCGAGTGGGGCCAGATCACCGTGCCCAACATGTGGCAGATGGAAGGACATGGTCAGCTGCAGTACACCGACGAAGGTTTTCCCTTCCCCATCGACGTGCCCTTCGTGCCGACCAACAACCCCACCGGTGCCTATCAGCGCAGCTTCACGCTGAGCCCGGCCTGGGACGGCGAGCAGGTGATCATCAAGTTTGACGGGGTGGAGACCTACTTCGAGGTCTATGTGAACGGCCACTACGTTGGCTTCAGCAAGGGCAGTCGTCTCACCGCCGAGTTCGATATCAGCGCCTACGCCAACATTGGCGAGAACCTGCTGTCGGTGCGGGTGATGCAGTGGGCGGACTCCACTTACATCGAAGATCAGGACATGTGGTGGATGGCGGGGATCTTCCGCGACGTCTATCTGGTGGGCAAACCGGCCGCCCATGTGCAGGACTTCTTTATCCGCACCGCGCTGGCTGATGACAATCAAAGCGCCACCCTGAGCTGCGATATCCAGTTGGAAAATCTTGGTGCGCCCGCCCGTGATCACCGTCTGGTCTGGTCGCTGCTGGATCAGGGCAACGAGATCGCCAGCGGCTCGCTCGACCATCTCGCCATCGATGGCAAGTGTGACTGCCGCTTCACGCTGGATCTGGCCAACCCCCATCTGTGGAGTGCCGAAGATCCTTATCTCTATCAGCTGCAACTCTCCCTCTACAACGGTCAGGGTGAGCTGCTGGAGGTGATCCCGCAGCGGGTCGGGGTGCGTGAAATCAAGGTCAAGGATGGCCTCTTCTACGTCAACGGCCACTACCTCAAGCTGCACGGGGTGAACCGCCACGACAACGACCACCTCAAGAGCCGCGCGGTCGGCATGGATCGTGTTGAACGCGATATCGTGCTGATGAAGCAGCACAACCTCAACTCGGTGCGCACCGCCCACTACCCGAACGACCCGCGCTTCTACGAGCTGTGCGACCAGTACGGTCTGTTCGTGATGGCGGAGACCGACGTGGAAACTCACGGTTTTGCCAACGTCGGCGATCTCAGCCGCATCACCGACGACCCCTTCTGGGAGCCGGTGTTCGTGGATCGCATCGAGCGCCATGTTCACGCCCAGAAGAACCACCCCTCCATCATCATCTGGTCGCTCGGCAACGAGTCCGGCTACGGCTGCAACATCAAAGCCATGTACCAGCGCTGCAAGGGGATCGACCCGACCCGGCTGGTGCATTACGAAGAGGATCGCGATGCCGAGGTGGTGGATGTGGTGAGTACCATGTACTCCCGGGTCTCCCAGATGAACTGCTTCGGCGAGTTCCCGATGGCGAAGCCGCGCATTATCTGCGAATACGCCCACGCCATGGGCAACGGCCCGGGTGGCCTCAGCGAATATCAGCAGGTGTTCGACCGTCATCCCCACATTCAGGGTCACTACATCTGGGAGTGGTGCGATCACGGCATTCTGGATCAGGACGAGCAGGGCCGCCCCGTTTACAAGTACGGTGGCGACTATGGCGACTACCCCAACAACTACAACTTCTGCATGGATGGCCTCATCTATCCGGATCAAACCCCGGGGCCTGGCCTGCGCGAATACAAACAGGTGATCTGCCCGGTCAAGGTGCGCGCGCTGGATCTGGCCAACGGCAAGCTGGAAGTGGAAAACCGCTACTGGTTCTCCACTCTCGACGATATCCGCCTGCTGGTCGAGGTGAAAGCCGAGGGCGAACTGCTGGCCAGCCAGCAAATCCGGCTGGAAGGGGTGGCTCCCGGTGCTATCACCGAGTTGCAACTCGAACTGCCATCCCTCGATGGGCGGGAAACCTTCGTCCAGCTGCGGGTCATCAAGGCCACCGCCACCCGTTACAGCGCGGCGGAGCACGAGCTGGGCCAGTACCAGTTCCGGCTGAAAGAGTCGACTCGCCAGCTGCAGCCCTTTGCCAATCCCAACGCCACTGCGTTGCAGATTGCCGACGAGCGTCTCGGTCTGACCTTGATCGGCAGCGGCTTTGCCCTGCGTTTCTCGCGCCTCGACGGCAAGCTGGTGAGCTGGCAGCAGGATGGTATCGAGCTGATTGAGCGCTCGCCGCGCCTCACCTTCTTCAAACCGATGATCGACAACCACAAGCAGGAGTACGAGAGCCTGTGGCACCCGAACCACCTGCAGATCATGCAAGAGCACTTCCGCACGCTGAGCTGGCGTCAGCTGGGCGAGGCGGTCGAGGTGACGGTCGAGAGTCTGATCGCGCCGCCGGTGTTCGACTTCGGCATGCGCTGCCGCTACGTCTATACCCTGAGCCCGAACGGCCAACTGCACGTGGCGCTGTCCGGTCAGCCCTACGGCGGTTATGACGACATCATCCCCAAGATCGGCTTCGAGCTGGGCATTCGTCAGGATCTCGACCGGGTGCACTACTACGGCATGGGGCCGGGCGAAAACTATCAGGACAGCCGTCAGAGCAACTGGATCGACAGTTTCCAGAGCACAGTCAGCGAGATGTGGGAGCACTACCCCTTCCCGCAGGACAACGGCAACCGCCAGCAGGTGCGCTGGGCGACCCTGACCAACCGCCACGGCGCCGGTCTCTACGTGCGGCCTGATGCCCCCATCAACCTGAGCGTCTGGCCCTACAGCTGGGAGCATATCCACGCGGCGCAGCACATCAACGAGCTGGAACCGAGCGGTTATCTCACCCTCAATCTTGATCACAAGGTGCTGGGGCTCGGCTCCAACTCCTGGGGCTCCGAGGTGCTGGACTCCTGGCGGGTGCGCTTCGAGCCATTCAGCTTCGGCCTGACCCTGCTGCCCATTGCCCGTGGCAACCTCAATCCGGCTGCGCTGGCCGGGCTCGATCTCACCATCAACGGCGGGAGGAACCTCGCATGATCACCCTGGACAACCTGACCCTGTTCAAAAACATCTACCGGGAAGGCAAGAAGTGGGGCCGCTGCGTGGAGGCCATCAACAACCTGCCAAACCTCAAACCCGGCATCTGCCACTCCATCGGTGACTCCCTCACCTATCGCTTGCAGGAGGGGGCCAGCTCGGCCACCTCACTGTTCGAGGGGCAGCGCCGCTACTTCGACGTCCACTACTACCTGGAAGGGGAAGAGACGGTGGAGTGGGCTGCCAAGAGCGAGCTGGCGGTCGAGCAGGCTTATGACGACACCACCGACCGCGAGTGGCTGGCAGGCGAGGTGCGTGAGCGCCAGAAAGTCGGCAACGGTCAGGTGGTGATCTTCGAGAACGACGAGGCGTACCGGTTCACAGGCGATAGCCCGGTGCGCAAGGTGATCATCAAGGTCACCGTCGAAGGCGGCTACTTCAAGAACAAATAACAAGCCGCCGGTTCTGCACTGACAAAGCCGGAAGGGCGGGGCTCACCCTACAAATCATGCCCCGCCCTTTCGCTGAGATAACTACAGGTCTGGAGATGCACCATGTCTGATTCCAAACGCAATACGATAGGCAAGTTTGGTCTGCTGTCGCTCACCTTCGCGGCGGGATTCAGCTTCAACAACGTCATCAACAACAACATCGAAATCGGTCTGGCCTCGGCCCCGATGTTCTTTCTGGCCACCATTTTCTACTTCATTCCGTTTTGCCTGATCATTGCGGAATTTGTGTCACTGAATAAAAACTCCGAAGCGGGGGTTTATGCCTGGGTGAAGAGCTCCCTCGGCGGGCGCTGGGCCTTTATCTCCGCCTACACCTACTGGTTCGTGAACCTGTTCTTCTTCACCTCGCTGCTGCCGCGGGTTATCGCCTACGCCTCCTATGCCTTTCTCGGCTACGAGTACATTCTCACTCCGGTGGCGACCACGGCATTGAGCATGGTGCTGTTTGCCTTTGCCACCTATGTCTCCACCAACGGCGCCAAGATGCTCGGCCCCATCACCTCGGTGACCTCGTCCCTGATGCTGCTGCTGACCCTCTCCTACATCCTGCTGGCGGGTGCGGCACTGATGGGCGGCGTGCAGCCGGCTGACCCCATCACGGTAGAGGCCATGGTCCCCGATTTCAGCTGGGCCTTCCTCGGTATCACCACCTGGATCTTTATGGCAGCCGGTGGCGCCGAGTCGGTGGCGGTCTACGTCAATGACGTGAAGGGTGGCTCCAAGTCATTCGTGAAGGTGATCATCATCGCCGGGATCTTTATCGGCGTGCTCTACTCCATCGCCTCGCTGTTGATCAACGTGTTCGTGCCGAGCGGTACCCTGAAATATACCGGCGGCTCGGTGCAGGTGTTTGAAGGGCTGGCAGCCTACTTCGGCCTGCCGGAGATCCTGATGAACCGCTTCGTCGGGCTGGTCTCCTTCACCGCCATGTTCGGCTCCCTGCTGATGTGGACGGCGACCCCGGTGAAGATCTTCTTCTCCGAGATCCCGGCCGGCATCTTCGGCAAGAAGACGGTCGAGCTGAACGAGAATGGCGTGCCCGCCCGTGCAGCCTGGATCCAGTACCTCATCGTGCTGCCGCTGATGGTGATCCCGACCCTGGGCTCCAACACCGCGCAGGATCTGATGAACACCGTCATCAACATGACCGCCGCCGCCTCCATGCTGCCGCCGCTGTTCATCATGCTGGCCTACCTCAATCTGCGCCTGAAGCTCGACCACCTGCCACGGGAGTTCAAGATGGGGTCGCGCACCACCGGCATCGCCGTGGTCTCGGTGCTGATCGCCATCTTCTCGGTGGGCTTCCTCGCCTCCACCTTCCCGACCGGTGCCGACATCATGACCATCATCTTCTACAACGTCGGCGGGATCGTGATCTTCCTCGGCTTCGCCTGGTGGAAATACAACAGATACGAGGCCTCCCTCAGTGCCGAAGCGCGCGCGAAAGAGGCACAGCCGACGGCGCAGGTTGCCATGCAGACACCATAGCCACTGCATTGACTCCCAATCAAACCGGGTGGCCGTTGGCCACCCGCAAACCGTTGAACCAGAAAAGGAAAAGAGCATGAGCGAGACGATCGAGTTTGCCGAATTCAAACGGGTCGAGATGAAGGTGGGCAAGGTGCTGGAGGTGGTGCGTCACCCCGGGGCCGACAAACTCTACATCGTCCAGATCGACGTGGGTGGCGAGCGGCCGCTGCAGACCGTCACCAGTCTGGTGCCTTACTACAGCGAAGATGAGCTGATGGGCAGCGAGGTGGTGGTACTGACCAACCTCAAGCCCACCAAGATGCGCGGCGAGCGATCCGAGTGCATGTTGCTCTGCGCCGAGACCCCGGACGAGAGCCAGAGCGTGCTGTTGCAACCGCGGGTGCCGATGGCGCCGGGCACTCCGATCGTCTGAATGGTATTGCGAGCCGGTGCGGGAGACGGCACCGGTTCAGCAACGAGGCCGTCCTCGCGGCCCGATCATAACAAGAGAGTAAAGCGCGGGGCCGACAGACCCTTGCCGAACACATCACAGAGTCACAGCGTTACCCGCAGGGAGCGCGAGTCCACTGGAGGACACCATGTCTGAATCCGTACGCGGCACCATAGGCAAGTTTGCCCTGTTGTCGATGACCTTTGCCGCCGTGTTCAACGTGCGCAACATCGTCAACAACAACATCGAGCTGGGGCTCAGCTCAGCCCCCATCTTCCTGCTGGCGACCATCGTCTACTTCATTCCGTTCGTCTTCATCATCGCCGAGTTCGTCTCGGCCAATAAAAACTCCGAGTCGGGCATGTACGACTGGCTGAAAAAACCGCTCGGCACCCGGATGGCCTATCTGGGCTCGTTTCTCTACTGGTTCGTGAACCTGTTCTGGTTCGTCTCATTGCTGCCCAACGTCATCGCCTACGCCTCCTACGCCATGCTGGGCTATGAGTACAGCTTCTCGCCCATGGTCACCTCGATCATCTCCATCGTGCTGTTTGCGGCGGCGACCCACATCTCCACCAAGGGGGCGAGCTGGCTCGGCAAGATTGCCGAAATAGTGGCCTACGGTGTATTTGCCCTGTTCGCCATCTATGTGCTGGGCGCCCTGATGGCTCTGAGTGGCGATCATGTGCCGGCCCAGCCCATCACGCTGGAGGCGATGACTCCCACCGTCAACTGGGCGACGCTCGGCATCATGTGCTGGATCTTCCAGGCGGCGGGCGGTGCCGAGACCGCAGCGGCCTACCTCAATGACGTGAAGGGGGGCCAGAAGTCCTTTATCAAGGTGATCATCAGCGCGGGTGTCGTCATCGGTGCCATGTATGCGGTCGGTTCCCTGTTGGTGAACGTGTTCGTGCCGCGCGAGAGCCTCACCTATGCCGGCGGCATGGTGGAGATCTTCACCGGCATGGCGCAGTACTTCGTGCTCTCCGAGGCGCTGGTGGGCCGCTTCGTCGGCGTGGTGCTGTTTATCGCCATGTTCGGCTCCATGATGATGTGGACCTCGGCGCCGGTGAAGATCCACTTCTCCGAGATCCCGCAGGGGGTTTACGGCGAGAAGACCACCCAGCTCAACGAGCACGGCGTGCCGGTGCGCGCCGCCTGGTGGCAGTTTGTCTTCGTGTTCGCGATGCTGGTGGTCAACGGCTTCGGCTCCGAGTCGGTACAGCAGATGATGAACACCGCCATCAACCTCACTGCAGGGACTGCCATGTTGCCGCCGATCTTCATCATGGTGGCCTACTTCGTGTTCCGCTGGAAACATGACGACACCCCCCGTGACTTCCGCATGGGGTCGCGCAAGTTCGGGATGGGCGTGGTGTCGGTGCTGATCGCCATCTTCGTGGTGAGCATGAGCGCCTCCGCCTTCCCGGCCGGGGTGGATCTGGTGCGCGCCTTCTTCATCAACGTCTTTATGACCGCGGTATTCTCGGCGCTGGCCTACTGGTGGATCTCCCGCTTCGAGAAGCGGCAGGCCCGCAAGCTCGCCGGCAATGAGAAGAAAACAGGCAACGGCAAGCTGGCCAGCCAGCGCTGATCGGCAGAACGAAAAAGCGAGACGGGCGGCCTGGGTCGCCCGTTTTTTTATCCATTTCGTGCCGGTTTGGCGTTATCTGGCCGCGGGTCATCAACTTCCGCTATTCGACAAAGCAAAGGCGTTAAGCATTGATGAACAATTAACCGCTGCACAACGTTGCGCCTCTCCGTTATCGGGGTAAGCTGGAGGTTCGTTTTAGCGGGAGGTGCCAGACATCTCCCGCTCTGTTTCTTGTCCTCCCCAATCCTGATTGCTGCCATGGCAGCAGGATGCCCTTCTGATGGAGACCTTTCGTGCGTCTGGATCCCTTTACTGTTGTGCTGATTGCGGTGGTCACCCTGGCCTCCCTCTTTCCCTGCGAGGGGCAGGTGGCTGTCTGGTTCGGTCTGCTGACCAAGCTGGCGGTGGCGCTCTTGTTCTTCATGCATGGCGCCAAGCTGTCGCGCCAGAACCTGCTGGCAGGCCTCGGTCACTGGCGGCTCCATCTGGTGGTGATGCTCAGTACCTTCGTGCTGTTTCCGCTGCTCGGGCTGCTGCTCACCCCGCTGGTGCCCAGCAGGCTGAGTCCGGCCATCTACCTCGGCTTCCTCTATCTCTGCGCTTTGCCAGCCACCGTGCAGTCGGCTATCGCCTTTACCTCGATGGCAGGGGGCAATGTGTCGGCGGCGGTGTGCAGCGCCTCGGCCTCCAGCATCCTCGGCATCTTCCTCTCGCCGGTGCTGGTGGGGATGATGATCCACGTGCAGGGGGAGGGGATCGACACCTGGCACTCCATCCAGTCCATCATGATGCAGCTGATGCTGCCTTTTGTTGTGGGCCACCTGTCGCGCCCGCTCATTGGCCGCTGGGTCGACAGTCACCGGCCGCTCATCGGCAAGCTGGATCAGAGCTCCATTCTGCTGGTGGTCTATGTGGCCTTCAGCGAGGCGGTGGTGCAGGGGATTTGGCATCAGGTAGGTTGGTACGATCTGGCCAGTATCGTGCTGCTGAGCTGCGTCTTGCTGGCGCTGGTACTCTGCTGGAACGTCTGGATCAGCCGTCGCCTCGGTTTCGACAAGGCGGACGAGATCACCATCGTCTTCTGCGGTTCCAAGAAAAGTCTGGCCAACGGGGTGCCGATGGCCAACGTCATGTTCCCGGCCGCCAGCGTCGGGGTGATGGTGCTGCCGCTGATGATCTTCCACCAGATCCAGCTGATGGTCTGCGCCGTGCTGGCCCGCCGCTATCACGAGCAGGGGCATTGATACTCGCGCCGTTTTTATTGCCATAACAAGAGGGAGGCCCGTTGGCCTCCCTCTTCTCATCTGCATGCCGATCGGCGGATTAGCGTTTGCGCCAGACGGTGAGCTGCGCCACCGTGTGCTGGTATTTGCGGGCGGTTTCGCGGATGACGAAGGGCACATCCCGCGGCGGGCAGTGCTCCTCGAACTCCGCCGCCAGCAGCCGTTGCAGCGCCTGATAGGTGGTGAGCGCCTCGCCGTTTTCGCGAATGCCGCCGAGCCAGTTGGCGGGCGGGGTATATTCCGCCAGCCAGGTATAGGGGCTGGTGAGCACCAGCAGGCCACCGCTGCGCAGCCGGGGTGCTATGTCCCGCAGGAAGCGGGCGGGCTCCCGCAGCCGGTCGATGAGGTTGGAGGCGAGCACCAGATCGTAGTGGTCATATTTGGGCTTGAGGTTGCAGGCATCCCCCTGACTGAAGTGGATGCGCTCAGCCTGACTCGCCCCCAGCCCGTGGCTCGACAGGCGCGCCTCGCAATACTCCACAAGTTCACCCTCCAGCGGAATGGCGTAGCGGAAACTGTCCTGACTAGCGAGGGCCAGCGCCACATCGATGAAGCGGGCCGAGTAGTCCACCCCGTCCACATGCTGGAAGTGGCGAGCCAGTTCGAAGCTGGCGCGGCCGGTGGCACAGCCGATATCCAGTGCCCGCTGGTGGTTGCTGCACAGCTCGCCAGCAAGATCAGCAAGCGTCTTGGCGTAGTTGGCTACCCCGAAGTGGCTCGGGCCGTACTGGAAGTCGAGGTACTGTGCGACCAGCGTGTCGGTTTCATAGGGATTCACGATAACGGGTTCCTGATAACGGGAGACCAGATAGCGGAAACCCGCATGCTGGAAGAAGTGGCGCCGGAAGGCGTAACGGGATGATTTGAGCGCTTCGTTACCTGTGCTGATCCAGCTGCCGCCCTTGATCAGGGTGTGCTTGCCATCAAAGGTGGGGGTGGAGAAGTCGTCGTAGAGCGGGTGGATTTTAAAGCCGTCGAAGCCATCGATGGCGGTGCTGGTCCACTGCCAGACATTGCCCACCAGATCGAAGAATTCCCCTTGCGGGCAGGCATCCACCGGGCAGGAGGAGGCGAAGCGGGCCAGATTGATATTGCCGGGTGCCTGTGTCCAGTCCGGCTGATCGCCGGGTAGCTGCTCGCGCAGCAGCATCCACTCCGCCTCGCTCGGCAGCTGGATGGGGAGTCCGGTCTGGGCCGCCTTCCAGCGACAGAAGGCAGCCGCTTCCAGCTGATTCACCTCGACCGGCCAGTCCCAGGGCATGGCGACCTGCTCGGTCATCAGCCGCAGCTGCAATTGTTCGGGCTTGGTGGCATCACCCACCCAGAAGGTGGGCATCTGCGCCTTGGCGTACTGGCACCAGCCCCACCCTTCCTCATCCCACCACTGTTGCTGGCCATAGCCCCCCGCCTGGACGAAGGCGAGGTACTCGGCATTGCTCACCAGCATGCGGCTGGCCTGAAACCGGGCCAGCTCGATCTGGCGCTTGCCATATTCGTTGTCCCAGCCGTAGGTGGTGTCCTGCTTGCCAAGGCGCACCTTGCCGCCGGCCACTGGCAGCAGGCTGTTGGCGGGCACCTGATCAATTCGGTGGCGGGCTTCGGTACAGGCGGGCCAATAAGGCTGCGGCCGCACCCAGGCGAGTGGCAACTGGCGGATCAGCACGCTGGAGGTCTCGAGGTGGATGCGCTCGTGCTCTATCCCCATCAGGATGACCCAGGCCGGGCTCTGCCAGTCGATGGGCAGAGTGAGCGGCATCTGGCGAATAAAATCGCACACCAGCGAACGGACTTTGGCCCGATAGCTGCGTAGCTCGCTGACTTTGGGCCAGTCGTAGTGGGTCTCGTCCAGATCGTCCCAGCTCATCTCGTCCACCCCGATGGCGACCATGGCCTCGATGCGGGCATCCAGCCGCTGATCGATCAGGCGTGCCGCCAGCAGCTTGTTGATAAAGAAGGCGGCGGTGTGGCCGTAGTAGAAGATGAGCGGATGGCGCAGGGGGATCGCCTTGTTGAACCAGGCCCGCTCATCGGCCAGACAGTCGAACAGCGAGTCGTAGAGATCGAAGGTCTGGCAGAAGTAGGCGAGCAGCTCGCGCCGTTTCTGCTCGGGATCGCTGCCGGTCAGCAGCGGGGTGCGAGTCGGTTCCGGCAGACCGGTGGCGGTGGCATAGAGAGGGCTTGCTTGGGTCACGCTCTGGCTCCTTGTTGGCAGTGAAGACTGACAAGACAGTGGTAATGACATTACCGCAATGGAGAGCTTGGTACGCACGAAGTACCACTATTGGCTCAACAGACCGGCAGGGCAATCAAAAACTTCCACGGGCTGTCAGCATAGTGACCGGCAGGACGACCCGCCAATCAGCCACGATCATATCCGTTCGAGAATGGTTATTTTCACCAAAATATGGTCTAAATGGCTCTCTAAATTCTTCGGTCTGTTCTGGTTTAAATGGTTATTTCCTTTTGAATCATCATGTTAATTTTTGGCTCACGCTTTGCAAAGCATGAAAACCAATTGGCCCTGGATGGCCAACACATAAGGAGGAGAGTAGCGATGAAATGGATGATGGTTGTCATGTTGATGGCAGGGCTCAGTGGTTGTCACTGGCTGGATCAGACCAGAGTGACCGGAACGGGGGCTGTGGTCGAGCGCCAGCAGGGGCTCGGTGACGGGGTGACCCGGGTGCTGGCGGGTGTGCCTGCCACCCTCCATCTGGTAGCGGGGGAGCCGCGCGGCATCCTGATCAAGGGGCAGGAGAACCTGCTGCCCTATCTGGAGCTGACCGAGAGCGGCGACAAGCTGGAGATCGAGGTGAAGGAGGGTTACCGGCTCGATCCTACCGAGCCGCTGGAGCTGACCATCACCTTGCCGGTGTTGAACGAACTGGCATTGGCCGGGACCGGCAACGGCGATCTGAGCGGCTTCAAGGGGGATTCGCTGGTGCTGTCGGTGGCCGGTACCGGTGACATCGTCGCCAGTCAGCTGGAGCTGAAACGGCTGGAAGGGAATATCGCAGGCACCGGCAGTCTGGAGCTGGGCAGCGGTTCGGCACAGGCCATCGAGCTGAACATTGCCGGTGCTGGCGACGTGCTCGGGAGCGAGATGCGCGGCAAGGAGGTAGAGGTCAATATCGCCGGCAGCGGTGATGTGGCGGTGCGGGCGCAGGAGACGCTGAAAGTCGGCATCGCCGGCTCAGGCAACATCGCCTACTGGGGCGATCCCAAGGTGGAGCAGCAGATCATGGGCTCCGGCGGGGTGACCCGCGCGGGCAGCTGATATCAACCGATCACCACAACTGAAACAGGCCCGCAACGGGCCTGTTTTGCTTTTTCCAACACGGCGCTACTCCCTGTGCCATTTGTGCAAATCCTGCATAAGTGATGTTCCGGCCCGCCGGTTTTTCAATACATCCCGCTCCCTAATAATGCGCCTCATCCGCTACGGCGAACTTATCAACTACTGAGGCGTCACTGATGACTACATCATTACCTTTTGCAAATGCCGTGCTCGATGATCAGGCTCTGGTCAGCGGGCTCAAATCCATTCACCCGACCTGGGGCGACATGACGGTCCGCGTGGCCGGCGAAGCCTGGGGCATGCCGCTGCTCGACCAGAAGAGCAAGGCGCTCATCACCATCGCCATCGACCAGATGGCCCTCAACGTCAGCGGTGAAGGTAACCCCTTCGCAGCTCATGTCGATATGGCACTCAAGCAGGGGGCGACCTGGCAGGAGCTTGAAGAGCTGATCGTCTTTGCATCCGTCTATACCGGCTTCAACAAGGGAGCGACCACCATGGGGGCGCTCAACAAATTGCGTCACGAGCGGGGGGATATCTGATGGCCATTCCAGGACTGAAAAAGCCCGATCATATCGGCTTTACCGTGCCCAATCTGGCAGAGGCGATCGCCTTTTTTCGCGACCACTTTGATTTCGAGCTGGCCTATGAGTTCGGGCCCTTTGTGGCGAGCGACAACTGGATGGCAGAGCACCTCAACGTGAATGCCCGCGCCGAGATCACCCGCATTGCGGTGATGAATGCCAAAGGGATCAATCTGGAGATCTTCGAGTACGCCAGCAATATCGAGCGCAACCTCAAGGCTCCCAACAACGCCGATATTGGTGGCCACCATCTCGCCTTCTATGTGGATGACATGGCGGCGGCAGTGGCTTACCTGAAGGAGGAGGGGATCGCCGTGCTGGGCGAGCCGACATGTATGACGGAAGGGCCGACCGCAGGGGAGTCCTGGGTCTATTTTCTTGCGCCATGGGGCATGCAGCTGGAGCTGGTCTCCTATCCGCAGGGCAAGGCCTATAGCCGTCAATCACCCGTCGCCCTGTTTGATCCACGATGAACGCGCTCTCGGTTTTGCTAATCGTGATGGCCGGCATGGGCCTCTCCTTCGAAGCGGGCCTGCTGGGCCCGCTTGGTGAACAGGTGGGCCATCTGTGGGCCACCCTGAGCATCTTCGGCGTGGGGGCTGCACTGCTCTGGCTGATCCGTTTCTTCACGGTGCGGGGGCCATCCACAGGATGGCATGGGGTGCCGAAATGGCAGCTGATCGGTGGCTTGCTCGGCCCCGTCTATGTGGTGGCGCTCACTCTCTCGACTCCCATGCTGGGGGTGGCGATGACGATGATCTGTGTCCTGCTGGGGCAGGTGACCAAGAGCTTTGCCATCGACTACTTCGGCTGGTTTGGCATGCCGAAACGGGCAACCCGTCCTGTGCGGCTGGTGGCGCTCGGCTGCATCGCGCTGGCGCTGTTGTTTACCTATCTGGGAGCAAACTGATGGTGCTGATTATCGTGTTGGCCATCGTCTCCGGCATGGCGCTCAGCGCCCAGGCGGCGATCAATGGTCAGTTGGGAGCGCGGGTCGGTGTGGTGCAGAGTTCGTTGCTCACCTTCACCATGGGTACTGTGGTGACCGCTCTGCTGATCTTCTTCTTTGAGCCGCCCTATCAGGCGACCCTGCTCAGCGTGCCGAAGTGGCAGCTGGCCGGAGCCCTGTTCGGCATTGTCTACATGGTGGTGATGGTCGCGGCCATTCCACGAGTAGGGGTCGCCATCGCCACAGTGGCCACCATTCTGGGCCAGATGGTGATGAGTCTGGTGATCGATACCATGGGTTGGTTGGGCAATGCCCCCATCCCCCTAAACTATTGGCGCCTTGCCGCCATGATGGCCGTCGCCGCAGCGCTGCTCTGCATCTATCTGGCGAACCGACAACAGGAACAAGTAAATGAGTGAACAGGCAACAACCCTGATGGTCTTTTTCAATCTCAAACCGGGGACGAGCGAGGCGGATTATCTGGCGTGGGCACGGGAAGTCGATCTGCCCACCGTGAACCGGCTCAACAGCGTCACCTCGTTCGAGGTGTTCAAGGGGCTGAAGATGCTGGGGCAGCAGAGTGCGTCGCCGTGGGACTACTTCGAAGTGATCCGCATTGAGTCGGAGACGCAATTTCTGCAGGAGATCCAGAGTTCGCAGATGCAGCAGGTGATCCGTCAATTCGAAACCTTTGCCACGGATGCCCACTTTATCTGCACCCGGAACATCACCACGCTGTAGCTGGCTCGCCAGTGGTGAAGGGGATACCACTCTTGCCACTGGCTTGGCTGCCACAACATCAGAGGCTTTATGAAAAAACAGCTTGGCGAATACCTGCACGTGCTGGCCATCATCTTTCCGCTGACGCTGCTGATCCCGCGCTGGATGGCGCCGCTGCTGGCGAGATGGCAGCTCGACCCCGCCGCACCAGTCGCAGTGTTGCTCATCGACAGCGTGATCGTGGCCTGCGCCGTCTTTGTCTTGCTGCCGGCGCTGCACAAGCTGACCGGCAGGCTGTCTGGCTAAACCTGTCTGGCATCCCAGTAGCAGGGAGAGCCATATTTTCCCGCCAGAAAATCGATCACCACCCTCACCTTGGCGGCGAGCTGGTCGGTCTCCAGATAGAGTGCGCTGATCACCTGCTGCTCCACGCTGGTGGAGACGGTGAACCGGGTCATGATCGGCTTGAGCCGTCCGGTTTTCAGCTCCTCGCCGATGAGCCAGGTGGGGAACACTACAATCCCGGCACCCGCCACCGCGCCGGCAACCAGGGTATCGGCATTGTTGCTGTAGAGGGTGCCGCTCACCTCATAGGGTTGCAGCTGCTCCTGGCCGATGAACCAGCGCTGCAGGCCGTTGCTCCCCTTGAAGACCAGACAGTTGTGCTGCACCAGCTCATCCGGACTGGCTGGTTCGCCATGGCGATTGAGGTAGTCGGTGCTGGCCGCCATCACGTAGTGCTGCTGGCCAAACTGCTTCATTCGCAGGGAGGAGTCTTGCGAGATCCCGATGCGGATCAGCAGGTCGATCGACTCGGCCGCCGGATCGACATAGTGATCCGTCTGCTGCAACTCGACCTTGAGCAGGGGGTAGCGCTCCAGCAGCTCGGTCAGATAGGGGGCGATGTGCAGCCGGCCAAAGGCGACCGGCGCGCTGATCCGGATGGTGCCTCTCGGGGTATCCGCCCGTTGCTCGATCTGGCCAACCACCCGCTCATACTGCTGGAGGATCTCGGCGCACTGTTTGGCAAAAGCGACCCCCTCCTCGGTGAGGGAGATGGAGCGGGTATGGCGGTGCAGCAGTTTGGAGCCCACCTTCTCCTCCAACTGCGCCATCTTGCGCGAGACGGACGAGGGGGTCATATCCTGCCGACGCGCCACATCTGAAAAACTGCCAAACCGGGTGGTCATCAGAAACAGCTTTATCTCCAACAACGAAACGTCGTAGTTCACGGAATACCTCCTCCATCGCAATCCTCAAGGGTAATCGGCCGACCTTGGCCAGGGCAAGCCGGTATCATGCGGAGGCTGCTACCACTGATGCTCTGCTCTGGCATGCCGTTACCACGAGCAGCAAGGCGGATCTTGTCCGATCACCACAACACCAACTGAAACAGGCCCGTTACGGGCCTGTTTTGATCAGAGGTGGCGGGCGTGAAAGCGCAGGTGCGCCTCGATAAAGCTCGCCACGAAGTAGTAGCTGTGGTCATAGCCCTCGTGGCGGTTGAGCTCCAGCGGCCATCCCTTGCTGGCTGCCACCTCGGCCAGCGCATCGATATGCAACTGCTCGGCGAGAAAGGGATCATCCAGTCCCACATCCACCAGGGTGGGCAGCGGCGTGACCGGCTGGTGGCGCAGCAGCTGGCAGGCATCCCACTCCTGCCACAACAAGGGATTGCTGCCGAGGTAGGCGCCGAGCGCCTTCTGGCCCCAGGGGCAGCGGCTTGGATGGCAGATCGGGCTGAACGCCGAGACCGAGCGGTAGCGACCGGGCTCTCGCAACGCGGCGATCAGCGCACCGTGACCGCCCATGGAGTGGCCGCTGATGGCGCGGCGGGTCGAGACCGGGAAGTGAGTCTCTATCAAGTCAGGCAGCTCGCGGGTGACGTAGTCATACATCTGGTAGTGCGCCTGCCAGGGGCTCTGGCTGGCGTTGACGTAAAAGCCTGCCCCCATGCCGAGGTCATAACCGGGATCGTCGGCCACGCCGTCACCGCGGGGGCTGGTGTCCGGCGCCACCAGGGCGATGCCGAGCTCGGTGGCGATGCGCTGGGCACCCGCCTTCTGCATGAAGTTCTCATCGGTGCAGGTGAGGCCGCTGAGCCAGTAGAGTACTGGGACTTTCTGGCCGGTGAGGGCCTGAGGCGGCAGATAGATGGCAAAATTCATCTCGCAGCCGAGCACGCTGGCGTGGTGGCGATAGCGCTTGTGCCAGCCACCGAAGCTCTTGTTGCTGCTGATAATCTCCAGATTCATCGAAGGACTCCTGCACCCCGCCCACGATGGCGGGCGGGGTGATCATGCTCAGTAGTGGATAACGGTGCGGATGCTCTTGCCTTGGTGCATCAGATCGAACGCCTCGTTGATCTGCTCAAGCCCCATGGTGTGAGTGATGAAGTCATCGAGACGGAACTCACCCTGCATGTAGCGCTGCACATAGCTCGGCAGTTCGCTGCGACCGCGTACCCCGCCGAAGGCGCTGCCGCGCCAGACCCGACCGGTCACCAGCTGGAACGGACGGGTGCTGATCTCCTGACCAGCTCCGGCGACGCCGATAATGACCGATTCACCCCACCCCTTGTGGCAGCACTCCAGCGCCGCACGCATTACCTTGACGTTGCCGATGCACTCGAAGGAGAAGTCGACGCCGCCGTCGGTCAGTTCGACGATCACCTCCTGAATCGGTTTGTCGTAGTCGTTCGGGTTGATGCAGTCGGTGGCGCCCAGCTTGCGGGCCAGCTCGAACTTGCTCTCGTTGATGTCGATGGCGATGATGCGACCGGCCTTGGCCAGACGGGCACCGATCACCGCCGAGAGGCCGATGCCCCCCAGCCCGAAGATGGCGACGCTCTCACCCTCTTTCACCTTGGCGGTGTTCATCACGGCGCCGATGCCGGTGGTGACGCCACAACCGAGCAGGCAGACCTCTTCCAGCGGGGCGGCCGGGTCTACCTTGGCGATGGAGATCTCAGGCAGTACCGTGTATTCGCTGAAGGTGGAGGTGCCCATGTAGTGATAGATGGGCTGGCCATCTTTCGAGAAGCGGGTGGTGCCGTCCGGCATCAGCCCCTTACCCTGAGTGGCGCGGATCTTCTGGCAGAGGTTGGTCTTGCCGGATCTGCAGAATTTGCACTCGCCGCATTCGGGGGTGTAGAGCGGGATCACGTGATCCCCCACCTTGACGCTGGTGACCCCTTCGCCGACCGATTCGACGATACCGCCCCCCTCGTGACCGAGAATGCAGGGGAAGACCCCTTCCGGATCCTCACCGGAGAGGGTGAAGGCATCGGTGTGGCAGACGCCGGTGGCGACGATGCGCACCCGCACCTCGCCCGCTTGCGGCGGCATGACCTCGACCTCTTCGATGGAGAGGGGCTGACCCGGGCCCCAGGCGATGGCGGCTTTACACTTGATGCTTTGAACCTGTGCCATGAATGACATCCTTCTTGTTGAGCAGGGTGAACAGAGATGAGTTCGGACATTCAGTGTAGTTTCCCGCCGATTTGGTGATAATGAGGGCAAATCTCAAATCACTTTTACACACAGGTAATAATGTTCGGCTGGGAAGGGATCTGTGAATTTGTCAGCGTGGCGGAGCTGGGGGGCTTTACCCCGGCGGCGCGCAAGCTGGGAGTGTCGGTGGCGCAAGTGAGCCGTCAGGTGGCACAGCTGGAGGACAGGCTGCAGGCCAAGCTGCTGCTGCGCACCACCCGTCAGGTGCGGCTCACCGAGCTTGGCGAGATCTACTATCGCCACTGCCGTCAGCTGCTCGACAACCTCTACGAGGCGGAGCTGGCGGTGGGGCGTCATCAGGCGGTGCCGCAAGGGTCGCTGCGCATCACGGCCCCCGTCTCCTACGGCGAGAGCCGCATCGCCCCGC
This sequence comes from Aeromonas sp. R3-1, assembly GCF_040908345.1. NCBI lineage: Bacteria > Pseudomonadati > Pseudomonadota > Gammaproteobacteria > Aeromonadales > Aeromonadaceae > Aeromonas > Aeromonas sp. R3-1. The sequence goes on along the minus strand of NZ_JBFODN010000268.1, from coordinate 49,925 downwards.
TGGTGAACGACTTTATGGTGCGCTTCCCCCAGCTGGAGGTGACCCTCAACCTCACCAACCAGCTGCTGGATCTGGTGCACGAGGGCTACGACCTGGCGCTGCGGCTCGGCCATCTCAAGGATTCGACGCTGGTGGCGCGCAAGCTGGCACAGCGGGTGCCCTATGTCTGCGCCTCACCGGCTTACACCGCCCGCCACGGCATGCCCAACAGCCTCTCCGAGCTGACCCGCCACACCTGTCTGGTGGGCAATAGCGACGAGTGGCACTTCACCCTGGATGGCCGCCCCCACAGCGTGCGGGTGCACGGATTGTTGCAGTGCAACAGCGGCCACGCCCTGCTGGATGCGGCGCTCAAGGGGATCGGCATCATCCAGCTGCCGGACTACTACGTGAGCGACCATCTGGCCCGAGGGGAGCTGATCGAGCTGCTGCCGGAACTGCGAGCGCCGGCGGAGGGGATCTGGGCCCTCTATCCCCACAACCGCCACCTCTCCCCCAAGGTGCGATTGCTGGTGGACTATTTGGCCGAGCGGCTGAGCGACCCTCAACAACCTGCGCTGGTGATGCCGATAGGCTAGGGTGCTCCCCAGCCGTTGACTCACCGGCGGCGGGCGACAGGTGCGATGGCCTGAAAATAAAAGAGCCCTTGAGGAGTCAAGGGCTCTTTTGCAGGTAACAACCGGATAGTCAGCGACCCATCACTCGATGTTCTGGATCTGCTCGCGCATCTGCTCGATGAGGACTTTCAGCTCGACGGCGGACTGGGTCACTTCGGCGTTGATGGACTTGGAGCCGAGGGTGTTCGACTCGCGGTTGAACTCCTGCATCATAAAGTCGAGACGACGACCGCAGGCGCCACCCTTCTTCATGATCTTGTTGGTCTCGCTGATGTGCATCTCCAGACGATCCAGCTCTTCGGCCACGTCAATCTTCTGGGCCAGCAGCACGATCTCCTGCTCGATGCGGGCCGGATCCAGCTCCACCTTGGCTTCGGCCAGCCGGTCGGTGAGCTTCTGGCGCTGCCACTCGATGATCTGCGGCAGGTGGACGCGCACCTTCTTCACTTCCACCTGAATACCGGCCAGACGCTGTTCGATCAGCGCCTTGAGGTTGGCCCCTTCGCTGGCGCGGGAGGCGAGGAAATCTTCCATGGTCTGGTCAAAACCGCCGAGCAGCTCGGTGGCGACCGCGTCCATGTCCTGCTCGGCGGCGGCCATGACACCCGGCCAGCGCAGTACGTCGACCGGATTGAGTTGGCCCTGGCCTGCTTCTTTCATGACCCAGCTGGCGCTGTCGATGATCAGCTTGGCCAGCTCTTCATTGATGTGCAGCTGGCTGGCTGCGGCCTGAGCGGCTTCGAAACGCAGGTTGCACTCCACCTTGCCGCGCTGCAGCTTGGCGCGGAAACGCTCACGCAGAACCGGTTCCAGGCTGCGCAGTTGCTCCGGCAGGCGAATGTAGGTTTCCAGATAGCGCTGGTTTACCGAACGAATTTCCCAAACGGCTGTGCCCCAGTCGCCCTTGAATTCCTTGCGGGCGTAGGCGGTCATGCTGTGAATCATTGATTGTTCCGGGCTTGATGAAGTGTGCGGCCAGTATACTCAGCCCGGCCCTGTTCGTCAGCCGATGCAGTGGTTTTAGCGGCTGATATTTGGGGCAGGATCACTTATAATCCCCCGCCAATTTGAGCCAGCCCAGAGGTCCGTTCCATGTCACGTCCAAGCGATCGCAGTGCCGCGCAACTTCGCCCGGTTACCATTACCCGCAATTTCACCAAACATGCAGAAGGCTCAGTGCTGGTGGAGTTCGGTAACACTCGCGTGCTCTGCACCGCCAGCGTCGACACCAGCGTGCCGCGCTTCCTGAAAGGGAAGAATCAGGGCTGGGTGACTGCCGAATACGGCATGCTGCCGCGCTCCACCCACTCCCGGATGAACCGCGAAGCGGCCTCCGGCAAGCAGAGTGGTCGCACTCTGGAGATCTCCCGTCTGATCGCCCGCTCCCTGCGCGCGGCGGTAGACCTGACTGCGCTGGGCGAGCACTCCATCACCGTTGACTGTGACGTGCTGCAAGCCGATGGCGGCACCCGTACCGCTTCCATTACCGGTGCCTGCGTGGCGCTGGTGGATGCGCTGAACTGGATGGTCGAGAAGGGCATGATCAAGCAGAGCCCGCTCAAGCAGATGATCGCCGCCGTCTCCGTCGGCATGTATCAGGGCGAAGCCATCTGCGATCTGGAGTACATCGAAGACTCCGCCGCCGAGACCGACATGAACGTGGTGATGACCGAAGATGGTCGCATCATCGAGGTGCAGGGCACCGCGGAGGCCGAGCCCTTCACCCACGAAGAGCTGCTGGAGATGCTGGCGCTCGCCAAGGGCGGCATCGCCGATATCATTGCGCTGCAGAAGCAGTCACTTGCATGATTTTAAAAACGCGGCATTGACCGCGTTTTTTTATACCCCCACACAAGACAACGACAAGCCAAGCAAGGAGCCAGAATGAAAGCCTACCAGCGTCAATTTATCGAGTTCGCCCTGGAGAAGCAGGTCCTCAAATTCGGTGAATTTACCCTGAAATCCGGTCGTAAAAGCCCCTACTTCTTCAACGCCGGTCTGTTCAACAGCGGCCGCGATCTGGCCCGTCTCGGCCGCTTCTATGCCGCCGCCCTGATGGATGCCGGTATCGAGTTTGATGTGCTGTTTGGCCCGGCCTACAAGGGGATCCCCATCGCCTCCGCCACCGCCGTGCAGCTGGTGGAGCAGCACGACGTGGACGTGCCCTGGTGCTTCAACCGCAAGGAGGCAAAGGATCACGGCGAGGGCGGCAATCTGGTGGGCAGCCCGCTCAAGGGGCGCATCATGCTGGTGGACGATGTCATCACTGCCGGCACCGCCATCCGCGAATCCATGGATCTGATCCAGGCCAACGGCGCCTCGCTGGCGGGCGTGCTGATTGCGCTGGACCGTCAGGAGAAGGGCAAGGGCGAGCTCTCCGCCATTCAGGAAGTGGAGCGTGACTACGGCGCTCACATCATCGCCATCATCCAGATGAGCGATCTGATCCAGTATCTGGAAGAGAAGCAGGCCGAACAGCCGGAGCTGGCAGCGCAACTGGCCGCCATGAAGGCTTACCGCGCCCAGTACGGTATCTGAGTCTCCGCTCACACTGCACAATAGTTGAAGGCGGCGCCCGTTGGCTCTCTGGCAGCAAACGGGCGCCGTTTTTTCATCTGCAAAAAGTGGATCATGTGGCTTGAGCTTGCCCTTACAGTAAAGGTTAGGGTTTGCCAGTCGGCGTTTTGTGGTGCCGACGGGTTCCGGGGAGGAACAACATGACCACTCATCTTCAATCACCCATTCATTTGCAGTTGCCGCTGAGCGGCATGAGCTGCGCCAACTGCGCCGGCCGCATCACGACCGCCCTCAACAAGCTCGATGGGGTATCGGCCACCGTCAACTTCGCACTGGAGCAAGCCGCCATCGAGCTGGCCAGCCCTGATCGTTTGCCGGCGGTGCTGGAGAGCATCCAGGCGCAGGGTTACGACTACGGCAGCGAGACCATCCTGTTTCAAATCACCGGCATGACCTGTGCCGGTTGCTCGGCCCGCCTGAACAAGATGTTGGCGGCGCTGCCCGGCATCATCTCCGCTGACGTCAACTTCTCCATCGAGCAGGCCCGGATTGTGCTGGTCCCCGGGATGCAGACGCCGGCCGCTTTGCGCGAGCAGATCGAGGCCCTCGGCTTTGGCGCCCAACTGGCGCAGGGCTCGGCCAGCGGCCGCCGCCAGCAGTTGCTGGAGCGGGAAGCGCAGGAGGCCGCCACAGCCCGTCAGGCGCAAACCCGGGTCATCGTCTCGGCCCTGCTCACCCTACCGCTGCTGGCGGGGATGCTGGCCATGGCCGGTCTGCTGCCTTGGCATCTGCCCGCCTGGCTGGAGCTGCTGCTCGCCACCCCGGTGCAGTTCTGGATCGGGGCCCGCTTCTATCGCGGCGCCTGGCTCGCCATCAAGAACCGCGCAGCCAATATGGATGTGCTGGTGGCAACCGGCACCAGCGCCGCCTACTTCTACAGCCTCTATCTGTTGTTGACGCTGGGGATGGCAGCCAGCGGCAAGCTCTATTTCGAAGCGAGCGCCATCATCATCACCCTGATTTCGTTGGGAAAACTGCTGGAGGCGAGAGCCCGCCGCAGCACCCAGTCCGCCATTCGCGAACTGATGGCGCTGCGACCGGAAACCGCCACCGTCTGGCGTGGCGAGAGCTGGCAGAGCGTCGCCATCGACGAGGTGCTGCGCGGTGATCGGCTGCGGGTGCTGGTGGGAGAACGGGTGCCGGTGGATGGCAAAATCGTGAGTGGCGCCAGCGAACTGGACGAGTCGATCCTCACCGGCGAGAGCCTGCCTGTGCCGCGCAGTGCGGGCGACAAGGTGCTGGGCGGAGCCATCAACCGCTCCGGCGTGCTGGAGATCGAAGCCACTACCGTGGGGGAGGACTCCCGCCTCAGCAAGATCATCGCGCTGGTGGAGAGCGCCCAGATGGGCAAGGCGCCGCTGCAACAGCTGGTGGACAAGGTCTCCGCCGTGTTCGTACCGGTGGTGATGGCCATCGCCCTGTTCACCCTGCTGGTGTGGTACGCCATCAGCAACGACTTCGGTCAGGCGCTGCTGGCAGCGGTGGCGGTGCTGGTGATCGCCTGCCCCTGTGCGCTGGGGCTGGCGACCCCGGCGGCCATCGTCACCGGTACCGGAGTCGCGGCGCGCCACGGCATTCTGATCAAGGATGTAGATACCCTGCAGAAGGCCCACGCCATCAAGGCGCTTATCTTCGACAAGACCGGCACGCTCACTCAGGGCAAGCCGGTGCTGGCCAGCTGGAGCGGCAACGACGAGCAGCTGCGCCTCGCCGCCGCCCTGCAGCAGGCGAGTGAACACCCGCTGGCGCTGGCGATGCGCGAGGCAGTCGGCAAGGAGGCGATACTGCCTCAGCCTGATGAGGTAGAGGTGCGGGTCGGTGCTGGTATTGTCGGTCAGGTGGCGGGCCATAGGGTCGCTATCGGCAATGGCTCCCTGCTGGCCCAGCTCGAGATTGAAATGCCGCAACAGGATGAACAAGCCGCCGATGGGGCGACCCGGGTTTGGGTTGCCATCGACGGTGCTGTGGTTGGTATCGCTGCTTTGGCCGATACCCTGCGCCCCGAGAGTCCGGAAGCCATCGCCACCCTGCGCCAGCGCGGCATCGCCAGCTGGCTGGTGAGTGGCGATGCACCGGCGCCGGTGGCCCATATCGCCGCCAAGCTGGGGCTGGATGGGGCCTTTGACTCCGTGCTGCCAGCGGGCAAGGTGGAGAAAGTGGAGGCGCTGCGGGCGCAAACCCGCGGGCTGGTGGCCATGGTGGGGGATGGAGTGAACGATGCCCCGGCGCTGGCGGCGGCGGACGTCGGCATCGCCATGGGCTCCGGCTCCGACGTGGCGATGGAGACAGCTTCCATCACCCTGATGCGATCTGACCCGCGGCTGGTGGCCGATGCCATCGATATCTCGGCGGCCACCTGGCGCACCATTCAGCAGAACCTGTTCTGGGCCTTCGTGTTCAACATCATCGGCATTCCGCTGGCGGCGCTGGGTTACCTCAGCCCCGAGCTGGCGGGAGCGGCCATGGCCCTGAGCAGCATCACAGTATTGAGCAATTCCCTGTTATTGAAACGCTGGCAGCCCAGGGCGGCGCACGGGCCAGCATCCAACCCGATCAGTAAGGAGGCATAAATGAACATCAGCAAGGTTGCCAAGGCCACTGGGCTGACCGCCAAGACCATCCGTTATTACGAGAGCATTGGCCTCATCACAGCCCCGGTACGCAGTGACAACGGCTATCGCAGTTACACCGAGGGGGCGCTGCGTGAGCTGCGTTTCGTCAAGCGGGCGCGGGAGACCGGCTTCAATCTGGAGGAGTGTCAGGAGCTGCTGGCGCTCTATCGGGACGAACACAGAACCAGCGCCCAGGTGAAGAAGCTGGCGCAGGAGAAGATCGTCGATCTGCGCGCTCGCATCGCCGGGCTGCAGGCCATGCTTACCTCCCTGGAAGGGTTGGTTTGCTGCTGCCACGGGGATGAAAATCCCGAGTGCCCGATCCTCGACGAATTGGAGAAGGGGTGAGCAAGGACTCACCTGCCAGCGCAGAAGAAATCGTTATTGATTGATTAACTTCTTAATAAGCGGCGCTTTATTGTTGCGGGTCAGGGGGTAATGGTAGACTGCTCGGCTCTTGTACAGGAGTACTCAGTTGACCCAGAGTGTGACACGCCAGGTTAAGCAGGCCATTATGGCCCAGCTCTATACCCATGCATCGTTCAGTCTCCCCTGTTTGGGCGTGTTGGCATTTGGCTGGAGTCTACTGTTTCACGACTATCTACCCGCCATCGAAGCGCTCGGTTGGCTGGCAGGCACTTTCCTGTGGCTGCTGGGTCGGGGCTGGCACCTGCGCTGGCGCCGAGCCCGCCTGCACCAGACGCCGTTGCCGGTGCTGGAGCGGGAGCTCTTTATCGGAGCCACCATCACCTCCATCATCTGGGCTCTCGGGGTGCTGCTCTACATGGACAAGCTGCCCGATACCTATCGGGCCGCCATGATGATGCTCTCCAGCCTCATTCTTACCGGCAGCGCCATCATGCTGTTTGGCAGTCGCCGCACCCTCTATGGTTCCGCCCTGCCGCTGGGCATGGCGATGCTGTTCGAGCTGGGCAATGGCAACGAGCAGGAGCGGATCGTCTCCTGCATGCTGGCGGGCTATCTGTTTGTCTTTCTGCCGACCCTGCTGCGCCGGATGCGGCGGGATCAGATCGCCTCGCTCCACCACCGTTTCTCCAACGCCGAGCTGGTTGCCGAACTGAAGGCGGTCTCCGAGCATTTGCGCCTCACCTCTCGCCTCGACGGCCTGACCGGCATCGCCAACCGCGCCCATCTCGACGACTCTCTGGAGCGGGCCTGGCGGCGCTGCCATCGCGCCCGGGCGCCGTTGTCGCTGGTGCTGGTGGATGTGGATTACTTCAAGCAGTTCAACGATCTTTACGGCCATCAGCTGGGGGATGACTGCCTGCAACAGGTGGCTGGCCTGCTGGCCGAGGTGGAGCGGCGCGAGGATGATCTGGCGGCCCGTTACGGCGGTGAAGAGTTCGCCTTGCTGCTGCCCTGCACCGGCATGCAGGGGGCACTGCAGGTGGCCGACAATGTGCGGCAGGCGCTCAAGGAGCTGGCCATCCCGCACCAGAAGTCACTGGTCTCCGGTCGGGTCACATGTAGTTTTGGTGTTGCGACACTGATACCGGACAACAGCATGAAAATCGCCGATTTGATCCAAAAAGCGGATGCGGCCCTGTATCAGGCCAAGCATAATGGGCGGGATCGAATCGAAGTAGCCTTGATGGGTAAGGTTGCCTGAATTTAACGTGACAGATTAAAGAGGTTGTCTATGCAATGTCATCGTATCGAAGAGCTGCTGGAGTTGTTGCAGCCTGCCTGGATCAAGGAACAGGATCTCAGCCTGGTGCAGTTTGTTGCCAAACTGGCCCAAGAAGCGGGATTTGAAGGGCCTCTGTCCGAGCTGACCGACGACATGCTGATCTATCACCTCAAGATGCGGGAATCCGACAAGCAGGCGATGATCCCCGGTCTGGCCAAGGATCATGTGCCCGATTTCAAAGAGGCACTGCTCAAGGCTCGCGGAATCAAGTGAATCTTTAGCGGAAGCGCATCACCTCGGGGTGATGCGCTTTTTTGTTGCCGAAAATTGCGATCCAACCCCAATATTAGATACATCTAATCCACACAATTAGCATGCTGTTTAAGATATAATCCGCTCCATAACAAATAAGGGAGCGATGTCTTGCAATGGCCGACCACGATAAAATCGATATCAAGGACGTCACCGACAAGGGCGTAACCGGGACCTTCAACCCCAATACGTTCAAAGCCAGCGACGACAGATTCAACCCGGGCAACCGCATCTATGTGCGGGCCCAGAAAGGGTATTGGCAGCGGATGCGCAAGGCCATGGGCTGGTTCTTTGTGGCGCTGTTCGTGCTGCTGCCCTGGCTGCGTTACGACGGGCGACAGGCGGTGCTGTTCGACCTCGGTCACCAGCAGTTCCATATCTTTGGCGCCACCATCTGGCCGCAGGATCTGACCCTGCTCGCCTGGCTCTTCATGATCGCCGCCTTCGGACTCTTCTTTATTACCACCTTCCTCGGTCGGGTCTGGTGTGGCTATCTCTGCCCGCAGACGGTCTGGACCTTCATGTTCATCTGGTTTGAAGAGAAGCTGGAAGGGCCCGCCAACAAGCGGCGCAAGCTGGACGAGGCGCCCTGGAGCGGCGAGAAGCTGGCTCGCAAGGGGGCCAAGCATCTGGCCTGGCTGGCGATCTCGCTGGTGACCGGCCTGACCTTCGTTGCCTACTTCCAGGATGTAACTGAACTGGTGCCGGACCTCTTCACCCTGCAGGCCAGCGGATGGGTGTTGTTCTGGGTGATCTTCTTCACCATCATTACCTACGGCAACGCGGGCTGGATGCGTGCCATCATGTGTATCCACATGTGCCCCTATGCCCGCTTCCAGTCCGCCATGTTCGACAAGGACACCTTCATCGTCGGTTATGACACCAAGCGTGGCGAGACCCGTGGTGCCCGTTCCCGCAAGGCGGATCCCAAGGCGATGGGGCTGGGTGACTGTATCGACTGCGATCTCTGCGTGCAGGTCTGCCCGACCGGTATCGATATCCGCGACGGCCTGCAGTACGAGTGCATCAACTGCGGTGCCTGCGTCGATGCCTGCGACCAGACCATGGAGCGGATGGGCTACCCGAAAGGGCTCATCAGTTACACCACAGAGCACAAGCTGGCCAACGACTCCACCCATGTGGCGCGGCCCAAGTTGATCGGTTACGGGCTGGTGATGGCGGTGATGCTGGGGGTCTTTGTCTACAACGCCATGTCCATCATGCCGATGGGGCTCGATATCTTGCGGGATCGCAACCAGCTGTTCCGCGAAAATAGCGAGGGGCTGATTGAGAACACCTACACCCTCAAGATCCTCAACAAGACCCTGCAGTCCCAGACCTACCAGCTGGATGTGGAGGGCTTGCCCGAGTATCAGTGGTTCGGCCCCCGTGAAGTGACACTGAAGGCGGGCGAGATCTACACCCTGCCGGTCAGTCTGGCGGTCGATCCCTACAACCTGAAACGGCCGGCGCTGGATATCCAGTTCGTGCTGAAACGGGAGGGGGCGGCGCCCGATGACAACAAGGGCAACCTGCGCCAGGGCAGCAAGTTTATCAGCCGATTATAACTGCGTGTGGCTGCGGGCCGGGCGTGACACCAGTCCGGTCACCAGCGAGCACGGCAATGGCGGTCAGTAGTGATAGAATGGGGCGCAACGGCGCCCCTTTCTTATGGTGGATGACATGCGTTTCAACTATTCCGACCTCAATCCCGACCTCATCATGGATGCGCTCGATCTCAGTGGCCTGCGGCTCGACTCCGGCCTTATCGAGCTCAACAGTTACGAAAACCGGGTCTATCAGTTTCAGGATGAGGATCGTCGCCGCTATGTGGTGAAGTTCTACCGTCCCGGCCGCTGGAGCCGGGCCCAGATCCTCGAGGAGCACGAGTTTGCCACCCGTCTCGCGGAGGCTGAGATCCCGGTCGCCGCACCGCTCGCCTTCGCGGGCGAGACCCTGCTGGAGCACGAGGGCTACCCCTTTGCCATCTGGCAGAGCGTCGGTGGCCGCCAGTTCGAGGTGGATAATCTCGACCAGCTGGAGTGGGTGGGGCGTTTCCTCGGTCGCATTCATCAGATCGGCGCCAGCAAGCCGTTTCACCATCGGGTGCGGCTCGATGTGGAGAGCATGCTGCATGAACCGCGTCAGCTGCTGGCGTCTGGTGAGTGGCTGCCAAGCGGGCTGGCGAAGCAATTCTTCGGGGTGCTCGACGAGCTGATCAAACATGTCAGCGACGCCATGACCCTGGATGTGGCGCAGATCTCCCTGCATGGCGACTGCCACCCGGGCAACATCCTCTGGCGCGATGGCCCCATGTTTGTCGACCTCGATGATTGCCGCACCGGCCCCGCGATTCAGGATCTCTGGATGATGCTCAGCGGCGAGCGCCACGAGCAGCAGATCCAGCTCGACACCCTGCTGGCGGGCTACGAGGAGTTTATGGAGTTCGACTCGCGGGAGCTGGCGCTGATCGAGCCGCTGCGGGCGATGCGCATCGTTCATTACATGGCCTGGCTGGCACGGCGCTGGGAAGATCCTGCCTTCCCCCGTCACTTCCCCTGGTTCAATACCGATCACTACTGGCGTCAACAGATAGCGACACTGCACGATCAGCTGGAGGCACTCAAGGCGCCACCGTTGAGCCTGATGCCAAACTGGTGAAATAGAAGGGATCTTGCGCGGCAAGGGGGACTCGATCTCCGGCCCTGACCATTGACGTCAGCATGGCGAAACAATAGGCTTGGCACTGCTTCGGTTCGCCGGGCGTGCCTCACAGTGATCCCTTAACAGGAAACATCATGAAAAAAGTTCTATTTTTCCTTGCTGCCATGCTGATGATCCCCATGGTTCACGCCGCCCCCGAGTTCAAGGAAGGCGTCAACTACGATGTGGTCAAACAGACTGGCAGTGCCCAGCCGGAAGTGATGGAGTTTTTCTCCTACTACTGCCCGCACTGCGCTACCTTCGAACCGATCGTTGAACAGTTGAAGGCCGGGTTGCCAGAGGGTGTGCCCCTCAAGAAGAACCCGGTTGCCTTCCTCGGCCGCGAAATGGGCCCCGAGATGCAGCGTGCCTATGCCGTTGCCAGCCTGCTCAACGCCGAAGCCAAGCTGACTCCGGCCATCTTCACCAAGATCCACACCCAGCGTCAGCCGCCGATGAGCCGTGACGATGTGAAGAAGATCTTCGTGGACAACGGCGTACCGGCTGAAGAGTTCGACGGTGCCGTCGACAGCTTCGCCGTCTCCGGTATGGTCTCCCAGTTCGATCGCAACACCGAGAGCTACAACATTCGCGGTGTACCGGCCTTCCTGGTGAACGGCAAGTACATGGTGAAGATTGAATCCATCACCTCTCAAGAGCAGTTCAACAAGCTGGTGCAGTTCCTGCTGGCCAAGAAAGACTGATACCCCTTGAGTCGATAAAAAAGCCCGCCGGTGCGAACCGGCGGGCTTTTTGTTTTCTGGATGCCTGAAAGATCAGACCCCGACGTGGAAGGCCTGCTTGAGGTTGCGGATAAACTCCGCATCCCGGCAGAGGGTCTTGCCCGGGCTGTCGGAGATCTTGGCGACCGGGCCGCCATTGCACTCGATCAGCTTGAACACGATGTTCATCGGGCTGACACCGGGCAGATCGCAGGTGAGCTTGGTGCCGATACCGAAACTGGTGTTGATGCGGCCACGGAAGTGGCGGAACAGCTGCACCGCCTTGTCGAGGTTGAGCCCATCGGAGAAGACCAGGGTCTTGTCGGTGGGGTCGATGCCAAGGCGCTGATAGTGGCTGATCGCCTTCTCGCCCCACACCACGGGATCGCCGGAGTCGTGGCGCAAGCCCTGATAGCTGCTGGCCAGCTCGAAGTCGAAGTCCCGCAGGAAGGCATCCATGGTGATGCAGTCGGTCAGGGCGATGCCGAGATGGTCGGTAAACTCGTCCAGCCAGCTGGTGAGGGCGGCGCGCTGGCTGTGCTCCAGCGGGAAGCCGAGCTGCTGGTGCGCCTGGAACCACTCATGGGCCTGGGTGCCGACCGCGGGCAGCTTGTACTTCTGGGCCAGCATATAGTTGCTGGTGCCGCGAAACGCCGGCAGCCGCTCCTTGAGGCGACCCACTACCGCATCCTGTACCGCGTGGGAGAAGCGGCGGCGGGTGCCGAAGTCGATGAGGTTGAACTCGCTCATCTCGTCGCGGCTCAGCTCCTTCTCCAGCTTGTCGATCTTCTGATCGAGTCGATCCAGCGCATGGCTGACGCCGAACTGGGGATAGCGGAAGCGGTTGCGCATCTCGCTGATGATGGCGAGCACCGGGATCTCCCACAGGATCACATCCTGCCAGGGGCCCTCGACCCGCACATTGATGCGGCCATCCTGCTCGAACACCTTGAGCAGGGAGGCATCGAGCGGCTTGCGGCGCAGGTGGTCGAGGTAGTCAGGGGTGAAGAAGGGGCGCTCGGCCAGAAAATCGAGCTCTGGCCTGGTCAGTCGCAGGGAACCGGCGAGGCGCAGTTGCTCCTCGATCTGCCCCATCATGGGCAGCAGATCCTCTTCATTGCGGCTGTGAAACTCGGCCACCACCTCGGCATCCGGATAGCGATGGAACACCGCCTGCTGCATATGCAGCTTGTAGGCGTCGGTGTCGAGCAGGCTGGTGAGGATTGGGGGCATATCAGGCTCCTCGCAGACTGGTGAGCACGATGGAGCTCCCCTGCCGCATATGTAACGTGCAGGCGTCGGTGTCGAGCAGGCTGGTAAGAATCGGTGGCATATCAGGCGTCCAGCAGGCGTTGTACATCGATCAGGGTCTGGGCCAGTTCGGCGCCAGCCTCAATCATCTGGGTGTGGGCGCTGGCAACCGTCGCGGGGGCGATGCCACGGCAGGCATCGAGATGGACGATCACCCGGAAACCGGCGCGGCGCAGTTGCAGCACGCTGGTTTTGACACAGTAGTCGGTGGCGAGACCGCCGACCAGTACGGTATCGACCTTGCGGGCTTGCAGAAATTCGATGAGTCCGGTGCTGCGCCGTTCAGCCAGGTCGTGGAAGCAGGTGCCGTAGGGATGCAGATCAGGCTCGACCCCCTTCCAGACGAAGAAGTCATAGTCGATGGGAGCGGGCAGGCCGTCGAGCAGCTCGAAGCCTTTGCTGCCCGGTACGCAGTGCACCGGCCAGGTGAGGTCGGCGTTGGGCAGATCCAGCGGCAGCAGCATGCCGGCGGGGTCAGAAACGGCCCAGTCGGCATTGGCGGGGTGAGAGTCCTTGCTGCCGATCCGCAGCGTGGCGAGGGTGGCCTGAGCGTTGAGCGCAGCCACAATATCATCACCGCCCGCAACGGGCAGTTCGTTCGGGCAGAGGGGGGTAAAGCCCTTCTGCGCATCAATATCCAGGCTGGCGACGGTTCCCATGATTGGCTCCTGCACATACTATTCGTGTGATATTATCTACCAAACATTAATGGAAGGCGAGCAGGGCGATCGGCATGCTGAGAATGAGTCTGGATATGGTGGTGCTGCGGTTGCATGAGGAGCGGCTCGAGCTGCTGCTCGAGACCCGCGATCGCCCCCCCTTTGCCCACTGCTGGCAACTGCCTGCGCTGCGCATCGACGAGACCCGGGATCGGGATCTGGATGCCGCCCAGCGCCGTCTGCTGGCGGAGTGGGGGCTCGGTCACTGCTACAGCGAGCAGGTCTGCACCCTCGGCAATCTGGAGCGGGATCCCCGCGGCTGGTCCACGACCCTGGTCTATCTCTGCCTAGTGGATCCGGAAGTGGAGGCGATCCACGGCTGCTGGCATCCGCTCGCCAACCTGCCGGGGCTGAGCCTCGCCTTCGACCATGTCCAGCTTATCGCCAAGGGGCTGGAGCGGCTGCGGATCAAGAGCCGCTACAGCACCCTGCCGCTGCAACTGCTGGGGCCCGAGTTCACCCTATCCGAGGTGCAGCGCGCCTTCGAAATCATCCTGCAAACACCCATGAATACGGCGGCATTTCGCAAGCGGATCCATCGCGCCGACATTCTGGTGGATACCGGTCGCAAGCGTACCGGCAAACAGCGCCCCGCCATTCTCTATCGGCTGGAGAGTCCCTGCTGCGTGATGTTCGATCAGGTGATGCATGGAGCGGAAGCATGAGTGAGACCGGCGTGCACAAGGTGCTGGTGAGTGCCTGCTTGCTGGGTCAGCCGGTGCGTTACGACGGTCAGAGCAAGGGGATCGTCAGCGACTGGCTGAGTGCGCTGGGTGCTGAGGGGCGGGTGCTGGCCTTCTGCCCCGAAGTGGCGGGCGGTTTGCCGACCCCGCGCCCTCCTGCCGAGCGGCAGGGCGAGCGCGTAGTGACGGCGAGCGGACTGGATGTGACTGCCGAGTTTGATTGCGGCGCCGAGCTGGCACTGGAAATCTGTCAGACGCAGGGCATTCGCTTCGCCCTGCTGAAAGAGGGGAGCCCCTCATGTGGCAGCGGCCGTATCTATAACGGCCGCTTTGAAGGGGTTTCTGTGGCGGGCGAGGGCAAGACTACCACCCTGCTACGCCGCCACGGTATTGCCGTTTTTTCCGAAGATCAGTTGGTCGAGTTGGCCTCGGCACTCTCTTTGGATTCCTCCCCGGATTTGGCGGCAACCGGCAGCGGCGCCTGACCGCTCTGCCACCCCTCCAGCACCTCGTCCTTCTCCTGCCAGCGCTGGTTTAGCCACTCCTGAAAACCGCGCTTGAACTGCTTGTCGTTGAAGTAATCTCCTATCAGCTGCTCATTCACCGGCAGCTCCTCAATCCGCACCTGAATGCGTTTTACCCGTCCCATCAGGAAGTCCTTGAACGGGGTCTCGGCGTTGTCCGGATAGCGGATGGTGACGTTGATCAGGCTGTCGAACTGTTCGCCCATGGCCGCCAGTGTAAAGGCCAGCCCCGCCGCCTTGGGCGGCATCAGATGACGGTAGCGGGAGCGTGCTGCGTCCCGTTTCTGCTCGGTGAAGCGGGTCCCTTCCACGAAGTTGATGACGGTAGTGGGGATATGGCGAAACTTCTCGCAGGCGTTGCGGGTGGTCTCGATATCCTTGCCGCGCAGGTGCGGGTTCTTCAGCAAAAACTCCCGTGAGTAGCGGCGCATAAAGGGCATATCGAGCCCCCAGCAGGCGAGCCCCAGCAGCGGGATGTAGATGAGCTCGTGCTTCATGAAGAACTTGGGCACCGGCAGCCTATCGCGGAACAGGTGGCCGAGCACCACGATATCGGTCCAGCTCATATGGTTGCTGATGATGAGATACCAGCCATCCTTGCGCAGCCTGGTGCTGTCCTCCACCTGCCAGTCGATGCGGGTGGTGAGGCGGATCACCAGCGCATTGCAGGCCAGCCACAGGCGCATGAAGCGGTTGTTGAGGCGGCTGCAGGCGCGGCTAAAGACCGGGATCGGCAGCAGCAGTTTGGCCAGCGACACCAGCAGGATCAGGCTGGCGCACAAGGCGGTGAAAAGGATGGTCAGGCCGGCGCTGATGATCAGCACCAGCGGGCCGGGAAGCAGGGATAGCATGAATGTTTACTGCGCCTTGGTTGCCAGCAGTTGGCTCAGGGTCTGGTCCTTTTCGTGCCAGATCCCGTTCAACCACTGTTGAAACTCTTGTTGGAACTCGGGGTCATTGAAGTAATCCCCCACCAGCTTGCGGTCGATCGGCAAATAGCGGACCTGAACCTTGATTTGCCCGACCCGGCCACACATGAAGTCCCAGTAGCTGGGGATGCCGTCCGGATAGGCGATGGTGACATCCACCAGTTGATGCAACTGATCACCCATAGCGGCCAGAGTAAAGGCGATGCCCCCCGCTTTCGGGAGCAGCAGATGACGATAGGGCGAGCCCTGCTTCTGATGCTTGCTGCCGGTGAAGCGGGTGCCTTCGACGAAGTTCATCACACTCACCGGAATGTGGCGGAACCTGGCGCAGGCCTTACGGGTCGTTTCAATGTCTTTTCCCTTCAGATGGGGATGTTTTTCCAGAAATTTTCTGGAATATCGCCGCATGAAGGGGAAGTCGAGCGCCCACCATGCCAGACCGAGAAAAGGTACCCAAATCAGCTCTTTCTTGAGGAAAAACTTCAGGAAGGGGATTTTTTGGTTAAAAACCCGCTGCAGTACCAGTATGTCGACCCAGGATTGATGGTTGGCAATCACCATATACCACTCATTCCGGCGCCCTTTGTCCACTCCGACCACCTCGAAAGGGGTTTTGATGATGGTTTTCTGGATCAGATTGTTGAAACCGATCCAGCAGCTGGCACAGCCATCCAGCAGCCAGTTGCAGAGGGTGCGCCACCCCTTGAGGGGGAGCAGGAGCTTGAGCAGACCCAGCGAGAAGATGGGGACAAACCAGAAGAGGGTGTTGAAAAAATAGAGCAGGGTGGAGAGGCTGCCGCGCAGTCGCTCTGTCAGCTTTTTGGGCATGAGTCGGGTCCGTCTTGCTGTCGATAAAGGGCCATCAAGTGGTCAGATCTGTGGCCATAATATCAGCCGATTGCCCGTGAGACCATTCAGAGCCGTTACGGGGGTTGGACTCACCCTTTTCCCTCCTGTCAGCTGCTGCGCAGTCGCGACAGCAGCCGGTCCATGGCGCGATAACCGAGCGCCTCGATAAGATGCTCCTTGCCGATGGCGGATTGCCCCGCCAGATCGGCGATGGTGCGTGACACCCGCAAAATGCGGTGCCAGGCCCGGATACTGAGCCCCAGCTTCTGGATGGCATTCTCCAAAAATTCGGCATCTTGCGGTGATAGTCGGCAAATATCCTCTATCTCGCGGCTATCAAGCAGGTTGTTGAGCTTGCCGTTGCGGCTCAGCATCCGCTCCCGTGCCGCCAGCACCCGATCACGGATCTGCTGGCTCGACTCCCCCCGCTCCGCCTTGCCGGTCAGGCTCCCCTTGGGCAGCAGCGGCACCTCCACCGTCAGGTCGAAGCGGTCGAGAAAGGGGCCGGAGAGCTTGCCGAGGTAGCGCAAGATCTGATCCGGGCTGGAGCGGGTCTGGCCGTCACCATAGTGGCCGCAGGGGCTGGGGTTCATGGCGCCCACCAGCTGGAAGCGAGCGGGGAAATCCACCTGACGGGCGGCCCGGCTGATGGTGATGTGGCCCGTCTCCAGCGGCTCGCGCAGGGAGTCGAGCACCTTGCGCTCGAACTCGGGCAGCTCGTCGAGAAACAGCACCCCGTTGTGGGCCAGCGAAATTTCGCCGGGCCGCGGGTGGCTGCCACCGCCCACCAGCGCCACCGCCGAGGCACTGTGGTGGGGCGTGCGATAGGGTCTGTGGTGCCAGTGACCGGCGCGCGGGGTGAGGCCGCCGATGGAGTGGATGGCGGCGGTCTGCTGCGCCTCCTGCTCGCTCAGCGGTGGCAGAATGCCGGGCAGACGGCTGGCCAGCATGCTCTTGCCGGTGCCGGGCGGGCCGATGAACAGCAGGTTGTGGCTGCCGGCGGCGGCGATCTCCAGCGCCCGCTTGGCCTGTGACTGGCCGATCACATCCTGCAGATCCGGTACATCGGGCAGGCTCTCCGCGCTTTGTTGAGCCGGCAGTGGCAGCTCGTACTGGCCGGCCAGCCAGGCGGTGACGGCCAGCAGTTGGTGGGCGGTACGCACCTCGGCATCCTGAATGAGAGAAGCTTCCGGGCCGTTCTCCCGCGGTACCAGCAGGGTGCGCCCCGCATCGCGGCAGGCGAGCACGGCGGGCAGTACGCCGAGCACGGGACGAATTTCGCCGGTCAGGGCCAACTCCCCCAAAAATTCATGATCGAGCAGGTATTTTGCCGGTATTTGCTTGGAAGCTGCGAGAATACCGATAGCGATGGCCAGATCGAAGCGGCCCCCCTCCTTGGGTAGATCGGCGGGGGCCAGATTGACAGTGATGTGTTTGCTCGGGAACTCGAAATTGCCGTTGAGCAGGGCGCTGCGCACCCGATCCCGCGACTCTTTCACCGAGGTTTCCGGCAGGCCGACCATGTTGAAGGCGGGCAGGCCGTTGGAGAGGTGAACTTCCACTGTAACTTGCGGGGCCGCGATCCCGAGGCTGGCACGGCTATAAACCACAGCTAATGACATAAATCCCGTCCTTGAGTTGATATATGTTCTGACTAACTGCTTGTTGTTGGTTTTTTATTCCATAGTTCCGGCTGAGGAATAGCCAAAATCAGTGGGTTGTCACAGAAAAAAGGCTTGCCCAATAAAAATCACCGTGCTAGTTCTAATAGCCATTCGCGGTAAAAACCGCCCCAATTTCACAGGATTTCCGGTTGTAACTATGAACATGGCCTCCCGTTTCGTCAGCATTATTGTGGTCCTAGTGGTGATTATTATCTCACCGCTCGGGGCTCGTTTAGCTGCACGGAACAAGGGATAGACCCACCACCGGACAGAACGAAACAAGCGACCCCCGAGCCTCACAGCTCGGGGGTTTTTTTTCGACCAAAGGACAGGATTTTCCACATGAACGGCGCGCAGTTTTTGGTACAGGCTCTCAAAAAACAGGGTGTGACCCAGGTGTTTGGTTACCCGGGCGGGGCCATCATGCCGGTCTACGATGCCCTGTATGACGGTGGTCTGGCCCATCAGCTCTGCCGCCATGAGCAGGGCGCCGCCATGGCGGCGGTCGGTTATGCCCGCGCCTCTGGTCAGGTGGGGGTCTGCATCGCCACCTCCGGCCCCGGCGCTACCAATCTGGTGACCGGTCTGGCGGAGGCGCTGCTTGACTCGGTGCCGCTGGTGGCCATCTGCGGACAGGTGCCTTGTTCCGCCATCGGTACCGATGCATTTCAGGAGGTCGACGTGCTCGGCATGTCCCTCTCCTGCACCAAACACTCCTTTATGGTGACTGATGCCGCCGATCTGGGGCGGGTGTTGGCAGAAGCTTTCGCCATCGCCACCGAAGGGCGCCCCGGACCTGTGCTGATCGATCTCCCCAAGGATGTGCAACTGGCCGCCGTGCCGCCCCTGAGCCCGCTGTTTGCGGTGGAAGAGCCGGAGGTGCTCAATCCCTCGGAGCTGACCGCAGCCCGCACTCTGCTCGCTGCCGCCGAGCGTCCGGTGCTCTACGTCGGTGGCGGAGTGGGCATGGCCAATGCCGAGCAGCAGTTGCGCGACTTTGCTGCCGCAACTGGCATGCCTGCGGTCACCACCCTCAAGGGGATTGGAGCGCTCGACCCCGATAGTTCCGTTTATCTGGGCATGCTCGGCATGCACGGCACCAAGGCCGCCAACTACGCGGTGCAGCAGTGCGATCTGCTGCTGGTGGTGGGCGCCCGTTTCGATGATCGGGTGACCGGCAAGCTGGAGGAGTTTGCTCCCGAGGCCAAGGTGATCCATCTCGATGTGGATGCCGCCGAGTTTGGCAAGCGCCGCGCCGCCGAGGTGGGTATCACCACGGATCTCAAACAGGTGTTGCCGCGCCTCGCCATGACTCTCGACATCGCCCAATGGCGTGAACACTGCGCCGCCATGGCCCGCGAATATGCATTTCGCTACGACCACCCGGGTCAGGCCATCTACGCTCCAGCCCTGCTCAAGCAGCTCTCTGCCCGGCTGCCGGAGAGCAGCGTGGTGGCCTGCGACGTGGGTCAGCACCAGATGTGGGTGGCCCAGCACATGCGCTTCACCAGCCCGCGCAACCACCTCTCCAGCGCCGGTCTTGGCACCATGGGTTTCGGTCTGCCCGCCGCCATCGGCGCCAAGATGTCGCGCCCGGAGGATGAAGTGGTGCTGGTGAGCGGTGACGGCTCTTTCATGATGAACGTGCAGGAGCTCGGCACCATCCGCCGGGCCCAGCTCAAGGTGAAGATGGTGCTGCTGGATAATCAGCGCCTCGGCATGGTACGCCAGTGGCAGGAGCTGTTTTTCGATGGCCGCTACAGCGAGACCATCCTCTCCGACAACCCCGATTTCGTCGCCCTGGCTGCTGCTTTCGGCATTCCGGGCGAGACCATCACATGCAAGGAGCAGATAGCCGGAGCCCTCGATCGCCTGCTGGCAAGCGAGAGTGCCTACCTGCTGCATGTGGCTATTTCAGAGGAAGAAAACGTCTGGCCCCTGGTTCCGCCGGGAGTCGCCAACCACCAGATGATGGAGCAACGCCCATGAACCCGCACACCCTTGCCCAGCCAGCATTTGCACAACACACCCTGCATATCCACGCCCAGCCCAGACCCGAAGTGATGGAGCGGGTGCTGCGGGTGGTGCGTCACCGCGGTTTCAATCTCTGCGCCCTTAATATGGAGCAGGATTGCCAACAGCTGCGGATCACGGTTACTGTCGAGTCGGTGCGTCCCATCCAGCAGTTGTGGAGCCAGCTGGTGAAGCTGGTGGACGTCTCCCGGGTCGATGCACTGGAACAGCAACCCCGGATCAGAGCTTAAGGAGCCAAGCCAATGTCACAGCCTTCCCAATCAGCCTCTCAACCAAAGTACATCTGGTTCAACGGCACACTGGTGCCCTGGCAAGATGCTCAGGTGCACGTGATGAGCCACGCCCTGCACTACGGCTCCTCGGTGTTTGAGGGTGTGCGCGCCTACGATACCCCCAAAGGAACCTGTATCTTCCGTCTGCAGGAGCACACCCGCCGCCTGTTCGACTCCGCCAAGATTTACTGGATGGACGTCCCCTACAGCGAGTCCGAAGTGAATGAAGCCTGCCGCACCGTGGTGCGCGAGAACGGCCTGAAGAGCGGCTACCTGCGCCCGCTGGCCTTTGTCGGCAACGTGGGGCTGGGGCTGCATCCGCCGCTGGATGCCAAGGCTGATCTGATGGTGGCAGCCCTGCCTTGGGGCGCTTATCTGGGGGAAGAGGGGCTGAAAAACGGGGTGGATGTCTGTGTCACCTCATGGAACCGGCTCGCTCCCAACACCATCCCCACCGGCGCCAAGGCGGGTGGCAACTATTTGTCATCCCAGCTGATCAGCCGCGAGGCCAAGCGCAACGGCTTTGCCGAGGGGCTGGCGCTGGATGTGAACGGCTACCTGAGCGAAGGGGCGGGGGAGAACCTGTTCCTGGTGAAGAATGGCGTGCTGTTTACCCCGCCTGCTACTGCTGCCATCCTGCCCGGCATCACCCGCGACACCATCATGACGCTGGCCCGTGATCTGGGTTACGAGGTGCGTGAGCAGGCGCTGCCCCGCGAGGCGCTCTATGTCGCAGATGAAATCTTTATGACCGGCACCGCCGCCGAGGTGACCCCGGTGCGCTCCGTCGATCGGATGAAGGTGGGCGCTGGCAGCCGTGGCCCGGTGACCGAGCAGCTGCAAAACGCCTTCTTCGGCCTCTTCAACGGCCAGACCGAGGACAAGTGGGGCTGGCTGACGCCCGTCAACGACTGATGAGAGAGGGGAGGCTCCATGCCTCCCCGAGTCGCTTCCGGTGAGAACTTCCCAGAGGAGCCTTCACCAGGATCGATTCCGATCCACTCGTATCATCACCGCATAACGCATCGAGCCCATATGGGCATTCAGGGAGTAGAGACATGCCGAAGTTGAGATCCGCCACCACCACCCACGGACGTAACATGGCCGGGGCCCGCGCCCTGTGGCGTGCCACCGGAATGACCGATCAGGATTTCGGCAAGCCCATCATCGCCGTGGTCAACTCCTTCACCCAGTTCGTACCGGGCCACGTCCACCTCAAGGATCTGGGCCAGCTGGTGGCGCGCGAGATTGAAGCCGCCGGCGGCGTCGCCAAAGAGTTCAACACCATCGCCGTGGATGACGGCATCGCCATGGGCCACGGCGGCATGCTCTACTCCCTGCCGTCGCGCGAGCTGATTGCCGATTCGGTGGAGTACATGGTCAACGCCCACTGCGCCGACGCCATGGTCTGCATCTCCAACTGCGACAAGATCACCCCGGGGATGCTGATGGCGGCCCTGCGCATCAATATCCCGGTGATCTTCGTCTCCGGCGGCCCGATGGAAGCGGGCAAGACCAAGCTCTCTGACCAGATCATCAAGTTGGATCTGGTGGACGCCATGATCCAGGGGGCCGACCCCAAGGTATCGGACGCCCAGAGCGAACAGGTGGAGCGCAGCGCCTGCCCCACCTGCGGCTCCTGCTCCGGCATGTTTACCGCCAACTCCATGAACTGCCTGACCGAGGCGCTGGGCCTCTCCCAGCCGGGTAACGGCTCCATGCTGGCGACTCACGCCGATCGCGAGCAGCTGTTCAAGCTGGCGGGTCAGCGCATCGTGACCCTGGCCAAACGCTGGTATGAGCAGGATGACGAGACCGCCCTGCCGCGCAATATCGCCACCAAGGCGGCGTTCGAGAACGCCATGGCGCTCGATATCGCCATGGGCGGCTCCACCAATACCGTGCTGCACCTGCTGGCGGCGGCGCAGGAGGCGGGCGTTGACTTCACCATGGCCGATATCGACCGCATGTCGCGCAAGGTGCCGCAACTGTGCAAGGTGGCACCCTCCACCCAGAAGTACCATATGGAAGATGTACACCGCGCCGGCGGGGTGGTCGCCATTCTGGGCCAGCTGGAAAAAGCGGGTCTGGTGCATGGGGATACCCGTACCGTGCTGGGTTGCTCCCTCGTCGAACAGCTCGATGAATATGATGTCAGCCGCCAGCCGAGTCAGGAGGTGGTGGACTTCTACCGCGCTGGCCCGGCCGGGATCCGCACCACCAAGGCGTTCAGTCAGGATTGCCGCTGGCCGGAGCTGGATCTGGACCGCGCCGAAGGCTGCATCCGCTCGCTGGACAACGCCTACAGCCAGGAGGGCGGCCTCGCCGTGCTCTCCGGTAACCTCGCGGTCAATGGCGCCATCGTCAAGACCGCAGGAGTGGATGAGGAGAACCTCACCTTCCGTGGCCCAGCCCGGGTGTTCGAGAGTCAGGAGAGCGCGGTGAGCGGCATCCTCGACGGCACCGTGAAAGCGGGCGAGGTAGTGGTGATCCGCTACGAAGGGCCGAAAGGGGGCCCAGGCATGCAGGAGATGCTCTACCCCACCACCTATCTGAAATCCATGGGATTGGGCAAGGCGTGCGCCCTGATCACCGATGGTCGCTTCTCCGGCGGTACCTCGGGCCTCTCTATCGGCCACGTCTCGCCGGAAGCAGCCTCTGGCGGCACCATAGGTTTGGTGGAGGATGGCGACATCATCAGCATCAATATCCCGGCCCGCAGCATGGTGCTGGAGGTGGCCGACAGCGTGCTGGCCGCCCGCCGTATCGCCGTAGAGGCTCGGGGCTGGAAGCCGCTCGATCGTCAGCGTCAGGTCTCCTTTGCCCTGCGCGCCTACGCCATGTTCGCCACCAGCGCCGATAAAGGCGCGGTGCGCGATCGCTCAATGCTGGGGGAATAAATCATGGTCTCTGCGGCGGATTATCTACGCAAGGTGTTGCTCTCCCCCGTCTACGAGGCGGCGCGGGTCACCCCCTTGCAAACCCTGAAGAAACTCTCCGAGCGGCTCGGCAACCACGTCAGCCTGAAGCGGGAGGACCTGCAACCGGTCCACTCCTTCAAGCTGCGCGGTGCCTACCACAAGATTGCCACCCTGACCGAGGAGCAGAAGTCGCGCGGCGTTATCGCCGCCTCTGCTGGCAACCACGCGCAGGGGGTCGCCCTGTCGGCCGCCAAGCTCGGCATCAAGGCGATCATCGTGATGCCCAAGACCACGCCGGATATCAAGATCGATGCGGTACGCCGGCAGGGCGGCAACGTCATGCTGTTCGGCAACAGCTTCGACGAGGCCTATGGCGAGAGTCGCCGCCTCTCCGAGTTGGAGGGTTACACCCTGATCCCTCCATTCGACGATGTCGAGGTGATCGCCGGGCAGGGCACCATCGGCAAGGAGTTGCTGGAGCAGGACATTCACCTCACCCACGTGTTCGTGCCGGTGGGCGGCGGTGGGTTGGCCGCCGGGGTGGCGGTCTATATCAAGCAACTGCTGCCGGATGTGAAGGTGATCGGGGTGGAGGCGGAGGGTTCCGCCTGTCTCAAGGCTGCCATGGCGGCTGGCGAGCCGGTCAATCTGGAGCGAGTCTCGCTGTTTGCGGACGGGGTGGCGGTCAAGCGCATCGGCGAGGAGACCTTCCGCCTCTGCAACCAGTATCTGGACGAGGTGGTGACCGTCTCCAACGACCAGATCTGCGCCGCGCTGAAAGACATCTTCGACGACTGCCGCGCCATTGCCGAGCCGTCGGGGGCCCTGTCGCTGGCGGGCCTCAAGGCCTACAGCGAGCGGGAACTGGTCAAAGGGGGGCGGATGGCAGCCATTCTCTCCGGTGCCAACGTCAACTTCCACAGCCTGCGCTACGTGTCGGAGCGCTGCGAGATTGGCGAGAAGCGCGAGGGCATGCTGGCGGTGACCATACCCGAGCGCAAGGGGGCCTTCCTCGACTTCTGCCGTCAGCTCGGGCCGCGCATGGTGACCGAGTTCAACTATCGCTACGCCGATGCCGAGCTGGCCTCGCTGTTCGTCTCGGTGCGCCTCACCGGCGGTGACGAGGAGCTGGGTCAGATCATCGATCAGCTCGGCGGGAACGGCTATCCGGTGGTCAACATGACCGAGAGCGAGCTGGCCAAGAATCACGTGCGCTACATGATTGGTGGCCGCCCGGCCCGGCCCCTCGGTGAACGGCTCTACAGCTTCAAGTTCCCGGAGCAGCCGGGTGCCCTGATGCGCTTCCTCGAGACCTTGGGCTGTCGCTGGAACATCAGCCTGTTCCACTACCGCAACCACGGTGCCGACTACGGCCGGGTGCTCTGCGCCTTCGAGCTGCCGGACGAGGACGTAGCCGCCTTCCACGACTACCTGCGCGAGATTGGCTACGGCTGGAAAGAGGTGAGCGACGACCCCGCCTACCGGCTGTTTCTGGCTAGTTGAGCAAGGGGGGCGTTATGCCTCCCTTTTCTATTGCTGCGTGTGGATAGGTCCACTCCGTACGACGCAACGTCATGGTTTAACTGGCAAAACAGTGTGAATAGGTACACAGGTGATTTTTACGCCGGATATTGCTGGCAAGCTCACACTCCTGATGGCTTGGTCATTTGAGGCTGCGTTCGGATGGGATACCCTGAATAGTGGAGAGGCCGCCTGACGGCTTCACACAGGGAAAGTGCGCACTCAGGCGCCCATAACGACTTATTGCAGAGGCGAAAATATGAATAAATCCATGCTTGCCGTATTGGTCAGTGGTTTGCTGGCGGCCGGAGCCGTACAGGCCGCCGCTCAGGACAATACCTGGTATGTCGGTGGCAAGGCCGGTTGGTCCAATTACTATGGCGTTGATTACAACCAACAAGTTAAGGATGTAGTCGATTTTGTATCACCCAGTGATAAACAAAGTGATCTCGGTTTGGGTGGTTTTGTCGGCTATCAGCTTAATCAAAACTTGGGTTTTGAGTTGGGTTATGACTGGTTTGGTAAGTATCAGCTTGATAAAACTGCGTCCTTGGGAACCCTGTCTGCCGGGTTGCACGGTGAAGCTAAAGCACAAATGATACAGGCCACCATGAAGATTAGTTTCCCTGCTACATCTGTATTGGATGTCTATGGTCGCTTGGGCGGCGCGTATGCCTGGACTGAGAGCTCTTATTCCGGTTGGTATAAAGATTCCGCTACCCCAGCCAACGATGTGTCATTTGACAATAATGGACACAAATACCATGGCGCTGCGTTTGTTGGTGCACTTGGTGTTGAATATGCCATCGACAAAGACTGGGCTGCTCGCCTTGAATACCAATACACCACCCCGTTGGGCAGTACATCTGAAGATCGTTCCGGTATAGAGATGGATAACGGTCTGCTCTCTGTTGGCATGCTCTATCGCTTCGGTCAGCAAGGTGGCGAGGTCGCTGCACCGGCAGCCGAACCGGCAGCCGAACCGGCACCTGTAGCCGTGGTTGAGCCCAAGACCTTCAGTCTGAGTTCCGATGTGCTGTTCGAGTTCAACAAGGCGACCCTGAAGCCGGCTGCCAATCAGGCGCTCGATGCCCTGTTCAGCCAGATTGTGGCGGCCAATCCGAAAGATGGCGTCGCAACTGTCATCGGTTATACCGACCGGATCGGTTCCGACAACTACAACCTGGCCCTCTCCGAGAAGCGGGCCCAGAGTGTGGCCAGCTATCTGGTATCCAAAGGCTTGTATGCCGACAAGGTACAAGTCGAGGGACGTGGCAAGGCCAATCCGGTCACTGGCAGCAGCTGTGCCAGCCGCTCCAAGCAGGAGCTGATCGCCTGTCTGGCACCGGATCGCCGGGTGGAAATCCATCTGGAAGGGGTCTCCCAGCCTGTCCAATAAGCAGAGTAACGGGATCGATAAATGTAAAAACGGGAGGCTTAGCCTCCCGTTTCTTATGGGGTGTTTACGATGTTGAGCCTCAGAGCCCGAACAGCGGGCGCAGGCGAATGCCGATGAGGCTGCCAGCGAGGGCCATCAGCATCCAGACCCAGCCATGCAGGCTGCCAGAGGCGGTGCCATCGAAGAAGCCGCCGAGGTTGCAGGCAGCGTACATGGCGCCCATTCCCATCAGCAGGCCGCCGAGGATGGAGGCCAGACTGTTGCCGATCCGCATCGGGGCGAAGGTGCCGCCACCGCTCAAACAGCGCGCCAGCATGGCCCCCAGAATACCGAGCCAGAACATGCCGACCATGGGGTTGATAAAGAGCGGCTGGGCCAGCTTGGGGTTCCCCTCGAACAGGCCAAACAGGGAGGCACCGCGCAGCGCCATGTCATAGACGGCGCCGGTGATGGTCCAGGCCGAGCCGTGCAGAGCGACCACGGACGAGTTGAGCAGGGCGATGATGATGCCGCCGGTCAGCACGGTGAAGCGGCCATCGCGCCAGAACAGGTTGCCGCCGCTGAAGAGGGGCTTGAGCTCGCCGGTGCGCTTGAGTTCGCTGTTGCGAAACAGCAGGAACAGCGCGGCGACCAGCGCCAGATTGAGCAGCATGCCGCTCCAGATATTGCCGGTCAGATCCCGGGCCAATACCACATGGCTGGAGAAGGTAGCCTCCAGTTCGGGGCGGAACTGGTTGCTGATAAGGGTGCCGATGCCGTAGCAGATCAGCACCAGCCAGAAGCGGGGTTGTCCCTCGCCGCAGCAGTAAAGGGTGCCGGTGGCGCAGACGCCAGCCAGCTGCATGCCGATGCCGAACAGGAAGGCACCGACGATGAAAGGAATGCCGATAGCCATCACGTTACCCACCATGGCATCGCCAAAGAGGGCGTGGCTAAAGGAGAGGAAGGTGGTGAACAGCAGAATTTCGATGGCGATGGTGAGCAGGTGAACCCGCACGTAGTAGCTGTTGCGTTTGGTCAGCATTTCGCGCCAACCGAATACGATGCCGAAGCGACTGAAGGAGAGGGTGAAGCCGAAGCCGAATCCGATCAGGGCCATCAGAGCCCATTTCATACCAAAAGTATTGCCAAGCCAGAGTAACGCTCCCCCCGCGATTGCCACGATGGGGAGCGACCATTTTCGAGTCATGTCAGTTGATCCTTGAAGTTGGTTTTTAGAGGGGCGGATCCTATTCCCTCATGGAGTCTAATGCTACCCATTTAACCAGTGCAGAGAAAAAGGGGAGCGCTGACTCCCGTCAGCGCCGGGGATCAATGGCGGGTGGTGTCGAGATGGAAGTGGTGAGTCTGCCTGGTCAGGATGCGGGCGTGCTGGGCGACCATGGTCGCCTCTTCGGCGGCCTGACTGGCGCTCTGGTTGGCCTCGGCAGCCAACCGCGACATCTCGCCGACCTGATGGTGGATCCCTTGTACCAACAGGCTCTCATCGCTCATCAACTGATCGACCTGAGCGATGCGCTGGTTGATCTCCTCGCAGCTCTGCGCGATCCGGGCGACGCTCTGGCGCGCTGTCATCGTGTGAGTGACCGCCTGTTCGACCCGGGCCAGCTCGGTATCCATCTCGCTGGCGGCGCGCAGGCTGACATCCTGGATCTTGCCGATGATGGTGTTGATCTCGGTGGTGGCGCTGCCGGTGCGGGTCGCCAGCGAGCGTACTTCATCCGCCACCACGGCAAAACCGCGTCCCTGTTCACCTGCCCGCGCCGCTTCAATGGCGGCGTTCAGCGCCAGTAGATTGGTCTGCTCCGCTATATCGTGAATGGCGCCCGCCAGCCCGGCAATCTGCTGCGAGAGGCCAGCCAGATCCGAAATGGTATGGGAGACCTGCTTCACGCCCGTGACTTGCTCCCCGATCACCTGTTCCACGGTGTGGATGGCGAGTGTCGCCTCTTGTGCCCGCTCTGCTGACTGCAGGGTTTGCTCCCCCACCTGATGCAGCTGGCTACCCGCCTGTTCAATGGAGTGGGTGAGCTGTTCGATGGCCTGTTCGATATGGTGGGCCGCCCCGACCTGTGCCTGACTGTCATCGGTGTGCCGTTGTGCCATGGCGGTCAGGCTGGTGGCGCGATCATCCAGCGTACTGGCGCTGCGCTGCAGTGACTCCACCAGGGTTGCCAGCTGGTCACGCATGGCCCCGATCTGGCGGATCAGCTCGCCGATGGCGTCGAGGCCCGGCTCCGGCATGGGGCGGTTCAACTCCCCTTCGGCGATGGCGGCGGTGGCTTTGCCTGCGGCCAGCAGCCGCTGTTGGGTGGGGCGTCCCAGCCAGAAGATGAGTCCGGCCCCCAGCAGTGCGGCGCACAACAGCAGGGCGTAACAGAGTCGGGTGGTGTTGGCGAGATGGGCCATCTGTTCGGCGGCATACTCGTTGCCGCGGATGACGGTGGCGTCCACCCCTAGCCGGTGGGCGTTATAGAGGGTGTGCAGGCGTGCCGCAATCGCGCCCGCCTGCGCCAGATCCCCCGCCTTGATGGCGGGGACAAACTTGTCGTTGAGCAACTGCCAGAACAGCTCTCCCTGCATTTTTTGCTCCCCCAGCAGCAGCTCCCTGAGGGGCTCGTTCAGGCTGCTCTCTTGCCAGAAGCGGTTACGGCTCTCGAACTCTTGCTGCAGTCGGACGAGGGTTTGCAGCAGGGCCTCCCGCTCCTCCGGTTTGGCATGGAGCAGGGTGTAGACCTGCAACTGGGATTCGATGAGGTAGAGGGGCGGCGGCAGAATATCGGCTACCACATCCTTCCCCTGTCCCATCTGATCGGCTGCGCTCCGGACCGAATAAAGCCCGAAAAAGCTGATGGAGATCAGCGTGATAATGACCATGATCCCCAGAACCTGACCAAAAAGCAGGGATCTGTCGTGAATGTGCTTGAGCATGTTGTCTCCATTCGGCTCTGTTCAGGGATAGCATAGCTCTCTGGCAGGATAGTGAGACTCGGGTGTGGTCTGTTGATGGCGAGTCGGCTCTGGAGAAGGGGAAGTCGCAGTCTGAAGGCCACTGGTGGCACGAAAAAGAACCCCGGCTGATGAGCCGGGGTCGATGGTGGTGAGGCGGTGTCAGGTACGGCTTGGCGCGGCTTTGCCGCTGCGCAGCCCATCCAGACTGAACAGCACCAGCGCGCTCCAGATGCAGGCAAAGGTGAGCAGTTTGTCCATCGCCAGCGCTTCCCCATAGAGGGTGACCGCGAGGATGAACATCAGGCTGGGGCCTATGTACTGGAAGAAGCCCAGGGTGGAGAGCTTGAGCCGGGTCGCGGCGGCGGTGAAGCAGAGCAGGGGGGCCGTGGTGACGGCGCCTGCGGCGATCAGCAGCAGGTTGAGGTGCCAGTCGTTCTGGGTGAGATGGCTGGTGGGGCTGTCGGCAAAGCCCCACAGATAGATGGCTGCTGGCGGCAGCATGATCATGGTTTCGATCAGCAGACCGGTGAGGGCATCGAGGGCCAGTTTTTTACGCACCAGCCCATAGATGGCAAAGCTCGACGCCAGCACCAGCGCAATCCAGGGCAAGGAGCCAAAGGCGATAAGCTGGATCGCCACCCCGGCAAAGGCCAGCGCCACCGCCCACCACTGCAGGCGGCGCAGCTTCTCGTTCAGAAACACCATTCCCAACAGTACGTTGAACAGCGGGTTGATGTAGTAGCCGAGGCTGGCATCCAGCATATGGCCGTTGTTGATGGCCCAGATGAACAGCAGCCAGTTGCCGCCGACGGTAACCGAGGTAAACGCCAGGGTGAGCAACACTTTTGGCTGGCGCAGCACCGCCTGCACCTTGTGCCACTGACGGCCTGCCAGGGTGAGTACCATCAGCAGCACGCAGGACCAGATCATCCGGTGGGTCAGGATTTCGGCGGCCGGAACGGCAGAGATGGTCTTGAAATAGATGGGGGCTATGCCCCAAAGGGTATAGGCGCACAGGGCGTAGATGACGCCCTGACGCTGGATCTGTTGCGGCATGCGGATGACCTTTACTGAAGCGTTGGATGCGGGAAAACATCGCAAAAAATCAGTGTAGCGATCCTTTTGCGGGGAAAGAAGCGAATAAACAAAGTTTGAGGGATAGGAGGAGTGTGGCTGGCCGGTCAGCCTTTACCGCGGCGGATCTTGTCGACGTCCATCAACAGCCACAACATCAGGGCGATGGCGGAGATCCAGGGGCCCCAGGTCACGTAGGCCTCGCCGTGCCCCAGCACGAAGAACAGCAGGGGCAAACCGATCACCAGAAAAAGTACGCTTCCCAGAAAAAATAGCATTTTTGTCTTTATATTTAACATGTTGGCTTTTTTATCATTATAAGGATTGAGCCCGGTGATGGAAGGCCAAAAATGCAAAAGGGGGATTTCTCCCCCTTTTTGATCCGATAGTGCTGCTTTGTCGTGTTATTCCAGCTGAATCCAGGTGCTTTTCAGCTCGGTGTACTTCTCCAGCGCATGAAGTGACTTGTCGCGACCGTTGCCGGACTGTTTGAAGCCGCCAAACGGCATGGTCATGTCACCACCGTCCCAGTTGTTGACGAACACTGTACCGGCGCGCAGGGCGCGGGAGCCTTTCACCGCCTTGTTGAGATCCGCCGTCCAGATCGCCGCCGCCAGCCCATAGTCGGTGTCGTTGCCGAGCGCAATGGCCTCTTCCAGCGTATCGAAGCCGGTCACCGCCAGCACAGGGCCGAAGATCTCCTCGCGGAAGATGCGCATCTGCGGGGTCACGTCGTCGAAAATAGTGGGTTCGATATAGAAGCCGCCACTCTCCATATTGGTGCGGTTGCCGCCCAGCAGCAGCTTGGCCCCCTCCTGCTTGCCAATCTCGATATAGCGCAGCACCTGCTCCATCTGGATGTGATCCACCATGGCGCCGATGCGGGTCGCAGGGTCGAGCGGGTTGGCCGAGATCCACTCGCGGGCATGGGCCAGCAGTCGCTCCATAAATTGCGGTTTGATGCTGTTTTGCACCAGCAGCCGAGAGGCGGCGGTACATACCTCGCCCTGGTTGTAGAAGATGGCGCCAGCGGCACTCTTGGCTGCGGCGTCCAGATCCGGCGCATCCGCCAGTATGATGTTGGGGCTCTTGCCGCCGCACTCCATAAAGGCGCGCTTGAGGTTGGACTTGCCGGAGCACTGCACCAGATGTTTGCCGATCTTGGTGGAGCCAGTGAAGGTGATGCAATCCACATCCATATGCATGGCCAGCGCCTCACCCACGGTATGGCCAAAGCCCGGCAGCACATTGAACACGCCGTCCGGAATACCCGCCTCCTTGGCCAGACCGGCGATACGCAGGGCGGTCAGGGGGGATTTCTCGGAAGGCTTGAGAATGACCGAGTTGCCGGTAGCGAGCGCCGGGCCCAGCTTCCAGCAGGCCATCACCAGCGGGAAGTTCCAGGGCACGATGGCTGCAACCACCCCGAGCGCTTCGCGGGTCACCAGTGCCAGGGCGGACTCCTCGACCGGGGCGACCTGGTCGTAGATCTTGTCGATCGCTTCGGCGTTCCAGGCGATGCAGTTGGCGGCGGCGGGGGCGTCATAGCCCATGGCATCGCCGATGGGTTTGCCCATATCCAGCGACTCCAGCAGCGCCAGCTCCACCTTGTTGAGGCGCATCAGCTCGGCGAAGCGCTGCATGATCTGTTTGCGCTGTTTCGGTGGCAGGCCGCTCCAACGCTTGTCGTTGAAGGCGTCACGCGCAGCCTGCACCGCCAGTTCGGCATCGGCTGCATCGCAGGCCGCCACCTTGGTCAGCAGCTTGCCGTTGGCCGGGTTGATGCAATCGAAGGTGGCGCCATTGACGGCATCCCGATAGCTGCCGTTGATAAAGGCTTGCGAGGGCAGGGTCAGATGGGCGGCCTTGTGTTGCCACTGGGCCAGGGTCAGGTCACTCATGTTCACTCCTTGAACCGGCAAAAGTCAGTTTCCGCGTATCAATATGCTAAACATTCTGCCGCTTGTAAATCCATCTTGTAACAATTCATTAAACATTGCCCCCCTGCCGATGCGCCTCTGAATGTCAGAAACTGGCGGGGGTGTTGGCCGAAATCAGCACGCACTCCTGCTCGCCGCTATTGCGAAAACGGTGGGGGGTGCGGCTGTCGAAGTAGTAGCCATCCCCGGCGCCCAGCAGGTAGATCTGCTCGCCCACGGTCACTTCAACCTCGCCCTTGATGACGATGCCGCACTCTTCACCCTCGTGGCTCAGCATGTCGTCGCCGGTGTCGGCGCCAGGTGGCAGCACCTCCTGCAACATGCCGATGGCGCGGTTGGCACGGCTGTGCCCGACCAGCCGGTAGCTGATGGGATGCGTGCCGAGATCCGGCATATCGGCGGCGCGGAAGATCACTTCGGTGCCCATTTCGGTCTCTTCGGTGAAGAAGCTGGCCAGCGACATGGGGATGCCTTCCAGCACCTTGCGCAGGGAGGCGACAGAGGGGCTCACCTGATTTTTCTCGATCTGGGAGATAAATCCGTTGGTCACACCGGAGCGCTTGGCCAGCTCGCGCTGGGAGAGGGCAGCCTTGGTGCGAACCGCCTTGAGGCGGTGACCGATATCCATCTATAGACACTCCTTGACTGTTTACTATTATTAAAATTGTGTTAAATATCTTATACCACCCTGCTGATGCGTCTAGCTAGGGGTGGCACCAGACAGGGCGATAACGGGCCCTTTTTTATGGATTCAGGTGTTTAATTTAATAGGCATTGGCCGACAGTTGCTAAACACCTTAAGGATGAGGTGACCATGAAACCGATCAGCGACATCAATACGCCCTCCGACATGTCCGCCTTCTGGATGCCGTTCACCGCCAACCAGCAGTTCAAGGCGGCGCCGCGCATCCTGAAGTCGGCAGAGGGGATGTATTATCACTCAGAGGATGGCCGCAAGATACTGGATGGCACAGCCGGACTCTGGTGTTGCAACGCGGGCCATGGTCGGCGCGAGATTGCCGAGGCGGTTTCCCAGCAGATTTCCCACCTCGATTTTGCCCCCACATTCCAGATGGGTCACCCCCTGCCGTTTGAGCTGGCCAACCGGCTAGTGGAGATCGCCCCCAAGGGGTTTGGCCACGTCTTCTATACCAACT
This sequence comes from Aeromonas sp. R3-1, assembly GCF_040908345.1. Taxonomy (NCBI): domain Bacteria; kingdom Pseudomonadati; phylum Pseudomonadota; class Gammaproteobacteria; order Aeromonadales; family Aeromonadaceae; genus Aeromonas; species Aeromonas sp. R3-1. The sequence continues at coordinate 16,782 of NZ_JBFODN010000268.1, read as the reverse complement.
CGGGTTCCGAGTCGGTCGATACCGCGCTCAAAATCGCGCTGGCCTGGCAGCGGGCTCGCGGTCAGGGCACTCGCACCCGGCTGATTGGCCGCGAGCGTGGCTATCACGGGGTCGGCTTTGGCGGCATCTCTGTGGGGGGGATTCCCGGCAACCGCAAGTGGTTCGGCTCCCTGCTGACCGGGGTGGATCATCTGCCCCATACCCTCAACATCGCCAAAAACGCCTTCACCAAAGGGCTGCCTGAGGAGGAGGTGGCGCTGGCCGACGAGCTGGAGAAGATCGTCTTCCTGCACGATGCCAGCAATATCGCGGCAGTGATCGTCGAGCCCATCGCCGGCAGTACCGGCGTGCTGATGCCCCCCAAAGGTTACCTCAAGCGGCTGCGGGAGATCTGCACCAAGCACGGCATCCTGCTGATTTTTGACGAGGTGATCACCGGTTTCGGTCGCCTCGGTTCCCCCTTTGCCGCGCAGGAGTTCGATGTCATCCCCGACATGATCACCTGCGCCAAGGGGCTGACCAACGGTGCCATCCCCATGGGGGCGGTGCTGGTGCAGAAGCACATTTATGACGACATGATGGCGGCAGGCAAGGGGGCCATCGAGCTGTTTCACGGCTACACCTATTCTGGTCATCCGGTGGCTGCTGCTGCGGGGCTCGCGACCCTCGAGATCTATCGCAACGAAAATCTGCTCAGCCGCGCCGCCGATCTGGCGGGCTACTGGGAGGAGGCGGCCCATTCGCTGAAGGGCTGCAAGCATGTGAAGGATGTGCGCAACTACGGGCTGGTGGCCGGTATCGAGCTGGAATCGATGCCGGATGCACCGGGCAAGCGCGCCTACGAGGTGTTTGTTCGCTGCTTCGAGAAGGGGGCTCTGATCCGGGTGACCGGCGACATCATCGCTCTGTCGCCACCTCTCATTATCGAGCGCAGCCAGATCGACGATCTCTTCACCCTGCTGCAGGATGCCCTGCAGGCACAGCCCTAACCCATTTGATGGCCCCGCACTGCGGGGCCTTGCGTTGGTTTGCTCAGCGCATTTACCACATCAGTTATCACGGAGGATACATGACATACAGGGTCAGCAACTTCATCAACGGCCAGCCGCAGGAGAGTCGCAGCGAGCGCCAGGGGGCCATCTTCAATCCCGCCTGCGGCAAGCAGCAGGGGAGTGTGGGGCTTTCCAGCGCCGCCGAGTGTCAGGAGGCGATCGCCATCGCCGAACGCGCCTTTGCCGACTGGTCGCAAACCCCCCCGCTGGTGCGGGCCCGGGTCTTTTTCCGCTTCAAGGAGTTGATGGAGCAGCACAGGGACGAGCTTGCCCAGCTCATCAGCCGTGAACACGGCAAGGTCTTCTCCGATGCGCAGGGTGAGTTGACCCGTGGGCTGGAGGTGGTGGAGTTTGCCTGCGGCATTCCCCATCTGCTCAAGGGGGAGCACTCCCTCAACGTCGGCCGCGGTGTGGACAGCTACTCCATGATGCAGCCGGTGGGGGTTTGCGCCGGTATCACCCCGTTCAACTTCCCGGCCATGGTGCCGCTCTGGATGTTCCCGGTCGCCATCGCCTGTGGCAATACCTTTATTCTCAAACCCTCCGAGAAGGATCCCTCCCTCTCGTTGCGGATGGCCGAGCTGCTCAAGGAGGCCGGTCTGCCGGACGGCGTGCTCAACGTGGTGAACGGTGACAAGGAGGTGGTGGATGTGCTGCTGACCGATCCGCGGGTCGGAGCCGTGTCGTTTGTCGGTTCCACCCCCATCGCCCAGTACATCTATGCCACCGCCTCGGCCCACGGCAAACGGGTGCAGGCGCTGGGCGGTGCCAAGAACCACATGGTGGTGATGCCGGATGCGGATCTCGATCAGGCGGTCTCCGCCCTGATGGGGGCTGCTTATGGGGCGGCGGGCGAGCGCTGCATGGCCATTTCGGTGGCCGTGGTGGTGGGTGACGAGACCGCCGATGCGCTGGTGGCCAAGCTGACACCGCTGGTGGAAAAACTGCGGGTGGGCCCGGGGCTGGGCCAGAGCCCGGAGAACGAGATGGGGCCGCTCATCAGCAAGGAACATCTGGCCAAGGTGCGTGGCTACGTGGAGCAGGGGGTGACCGAAGGGGCCACGCTGCGGGTCGATGGTCGCACGCTGAGCCACGATGAGGGTTACTTCATCGGTGGCTGCCTGTTTGATGAGGTAACCCCCGAGATGCGCATCTACCGCGAGGAGATCTTCGGCCCTGTGCTCTCCATCGTACGGGTGCCGGACTACGAGACGGCGCTGCGGCTCATCAACGAGCACGAGTACGGTAACGGTACCGCCATCTTTACCTGCGACGGCGACACCGCGCGGGACTTCACGGCGCGGGTGCAGGTCGGTATGGTAGGGGTGAACGTTCCCATTCCGGTGCCGATGGCGTTTCACAGCTTTGGCGGCTGGAAGCGCTCCATTTTCGGGCCGCTCAACATGCACGGGCCGGACGGGGTTCGCTTTTATACCCGGATGAAGACGGTGACGGCGCGCTGGCCCCAGAGCCTACGCAGTGGTGCCGAGTTCTCCATGCCGACCATGAAGTGACGCGCTGGCGCGTGTTCATGGCCTAACCTCTTGCCCCCGCCGGTCAATGATTGGCGGGGGCGAACTCTGTAAAGGAACAACAGATGCGATTGGGAATTCTCGATTGTGACCGGCTCGATCCCGATCTGGCGGATCGTTTTGGCCCCGTTTACTCCGAGATGTTTATCAGGGGCTTTGCGGCCCTGGCCCCCGAACTGGAATTTCGGGTCTGGTCGGCTCTTGATGGGGAATTGCCGGAGGATCTGCACGAGTGCGATGCCTGGCTCATCACAGGCTCGCGCCACGACGCCTATAGCGATATCCCCTGGATTCAGGCACTGCGGGCGTGGATCCGTCAGGCGCACGATGCCGACGTCAAGCTGGCCGGTGTCTGCTTCGGTCATCAGGTGATCGCCCAGGCGCTGGGCGGCGAGGTGGTGAAGTCTACCAAGGGGTGGGGACTGGGAGTGTCGGTACATCCCATGTTGGCAGATGAGCCCTGGATGGCACCGGCGCGGGATCAGATCCGCATTCTGGCCAGCCATCAGGATCAGGTGGCCCTGCTGCCGCCGGGGGCAACCCGACTGGCGGGCAACGATTTTTGTCCCAACTTCATGTTTTTGCAGGGGGATCACATCGTCGCCATTCAGGGGCACCCGGAGTTCTCGGTGGAGTACAACCGGGCGCTGATCGAACGGCGCCGCGGCCTGTTGCCCGACGAGCGCTACCAGAGCAGCCTCTCCTCGCTGGAGGGGGAGGTGGATTCGGCGACCATGATGCAGTGGCTGCTGCAGTTTCTGGGGATCCTGCCGCTGCGGGCTGGCGCGGCCTGAGCCCGGTTTGTCAGCCACCCCTTCGGATGCTAGATTTTGTAGCAAAATGAAGGATCAAGCGCTGCGATGTCGGGATCGGGTGATACACTGGCCGCCCTTTGTGGCGGCCTGTTTGTCTGGCGTGATCGCCGCACCAGCTTGAGAGGGTGAAGCCTTGAAACTACAGCAATTGAAGTACTTGATCGCGATCCGGGACCACAACCTCAACGTCTCGGTGGCATCCGATGCGCTCTATACCAGCCAGCCTGGGGTCAGCAAGCAGATCGGCCTGCTGGAGAGCGAGCTGGGAGTGCGGATCTTCGAGCGCCGTGGCAAGCATCTGCACCGCATCACCCCGGTGGGTGAGGAGATCATCAAGTGTGCCGAGGCGATGCTCAATATCGAGAGCAAGATCAAGGCGATCTCCCGCGAGTATCTGGATCCGACCGTGGGCACTCTCAATATTCACACGACCCACACCATCGCCCGCTATCTGCTGCCCAAGTCGGTCACCTACTTCACCAAGAAGTATCCCAAGATCTCGTTCCACCTCCATCCGGTGATGTCGGCGAGCAAGGAGCAGATCAGCAAGGGTTACTCCGATTTTTCCATCGTTGCCCACGAGATTGGCTTCGACAAGGAGCTGATCGCGCTGCCCGCCTACCTCTGGACTCTCTCGCTGGTGGTACCGCAGGATCACCCGCTGGCCAAGGTGAAGAAGCCGACGCTGGAGCAGCTCTGCCACTACCCCATCCTCAGCTACGAGAGTGGCGCCACTGGTCGTCAGGTGCAGGACGAGGTATTCCATGCCGCCGGTCTCACCCCGAGCTACTACATGACGGTGATGGACGCCGGGGTGATCAAGCGCTACGTGGAGCTGGGGTTTGGCATCGGCATCATCTCCTCGCTGGTGGCCAACGACACCGACAGCCCCGGGCTGGTCTCCATCAATCTGGAGCATCTGTTCAAGCCCTGCCCGGCGCAGATCTGTTTCAGCAAGAGCATCCTGCTGCAGAACTATATGTATGACTTTATCAGCTCCTTCTCGCCCCATCTCACCAAGGAGGTGATCCAGAGTGTGATGCAGCAGCCGAGTCAGGCGCGCATCGACGAGCTGCTGGCCGGGGTGGAACTGCCCATCTATTGATCCCGGTCGGATTCCCGATCCCTGCCGGTTGTCTCTTCTGTCAGGCTGGGCTCTACTCGGGGTTCAGCCTGTCTCTTTTGGGCTATCTCCATCGTCCGAGGTCTCTATGTCCCGCATTCTGCTGCTTGCCAATCTCAACTGTGATCATGTGCTCTCCCTCTCCGAACCTCTGGTGGCGGGGGCCCGGCTGCAATATGTGGATCAGGGGCGCAGGCTGGGAGGTGGTGCCGCCAATACCGGCATAGGGCTGGTGTGGGCGGGCCACGAGGTGACCATTGCTTCCCGTATCGGGCTGGACGAGACCGGCGACTGGCTGCTGGAGCAGGCGGCCGGTTACGGGCTGGATTGCAGCCATGTGGAGCGCTTTGGCGGCGAGACCGGCGAGCTGCTGATCCTGGTGGACTCCACCGGCGAGCGCACCATACTGCGCCGCCCGCGGCGTCCCGACCTGCCCGGCGATCTGCCGCTGGAGGGGATCGACTGCCTCTATGTGAACTATCCCGGCACCGCCATCATCAGCTACATGCGCCAGATGCTCGGCAAGAGCTTCGTGGTGGCCCAGTATCCCAAGGGCGGCCAAGCGCGCCGCCCCTGTCATGTGCTGGTGGCCTCCCGCTCCGATCTCGGCGAGGTGAGCGACCCCTGGCAACATGCCCGCCAGCTGGCGGGGGAGCAGCTCGAATGGCTGGTGTTGACCGAAGGAAAGGCGGGCGCGGTGGCCATCCATGGCGACGAGCAGATCCGGGTTGCCGCCCGGCCGGTCTCGGTGGTCGATACCACGGGGGCGGGGGATGCCTTCGCCGGTGGCCTGATCCACGGTCTGGCGCGGGGCATGGCCATCAAGGATGCGTTGCAGTGCGCGGTGGACTGGGGCGCGTTTGCCGTCGCCTCCGAGAGCTCCATCCCCTCGGTTGCCCTGAAAAACTGGCTGAAACAACCCCACTGAACCACCTTGCTGGCGGTCGATTCAGGGGCGGTTCGCGGGCCATATGGCTGCTGGTCGAAGGGGCTTGGTGAAGGAGACTATTCGGGAGATTTACCCGCCATAAAGCGGGTAAACGCCGGGCTAACCCGGCAAGTTTGCGATCAATCAAAGAAAGTGTCGATTTATGTGCATCTTCATCGACACCCGGTTGTGCTGCTCTTAACCTGTCACTCCGCAACTCAGATTAAGAGACAGGCCCCCTCTGGCGAACCAATTGGCAAACAGAGGCAAACCGGTTGTCTCCTGCCTCTTAGCTCAACGTTGTCGTCCTGATTCCTGGCTTGTAGTAAGAGGCAAGTGCGACCATGCAACTGACACGATTTACCGACTACGCCCTGCGTACCCTGACCTTCCTAGCGGTTCAGCCGGGGGATCGTCTGTCGACCATTACCGAAGTGGCCGATACCTTCGGCATCTCTCGCAACCACGTGGTCAAAATTGTGCACCAGCTTGGCATCAAGGGGTACATTGAGACGGTACGCGGCAAGCACGGTGGCATCCGCCTCGGTCGCTCTGCAGTCTCCATCAACCTGCGGGATGTGGTGATGGACATGGAGCATGTGCTCTGTCCGGTCGATTGCAAGCGCGAGAACTGCCGTCTCTCCGGTGGTTGTCGCATTCAGGGCATTCTGCGCCGCGCCATGAACGCCTTTCTCGAAGTGCTGGGCGAGTACACCTTGGCTGATGCGGTGCGCGATCCCAACCGTCTCTGCCACCTGCTGGGTATCGAGCAAGAGACTATTGTGACCATGGCCTGACGGGGCGCGGGATAACGAACAAGATGTGAAAGGGGCCTGATGGCCCCTTTTGCTTTTGTACGCAAGTGGTTTTTAACGACTGCCTGGCTGGCGGATCAGGGTAATGGCGCCGTGCAGGCAGGCGAGGCCACAGGCACCGCAGCCATTGCAGGCATCCATATTGACGTTGATGCCATCGGCCGTGGCCTTGATCGCCTGTTGCGGGCAGGCATCTTCACAGAGCAGGCAGTAGAAGCCCTGCCGTGCCTGACAACTCTCTTCAATCTGCACCCGGGTCTGCACCTGACGGCCCAGTTGCAGGTCGAGGGCGCCGGTGGGACAGGCTCTGGCGCAGCTGCCGCAGTAGCTGCACTGGCCGCAGGCGAGATCGAGCACCGGGGTGCCGGCAATCGGGCTCCCCTCATACTCCTCTTGGGTGGCCGGTTTGAGCAGACCGCGCGGGCAGGCTTTGAAACACTCGCCACAGCGGGTGCAGAGGGAGAGGTACTGGGACTCCTCGATGGCCCATGGCGGGCGCGCTTCATGGCAAACCACGGCGGGCTTGCGGGAAGCTTGCCAACCTTGTGTCAGCCAACGGAGGAAATAGTGAGTCATGCTCGCCCCTGATACCTATTAGGGGTTAATTTTATCGAAGTTTCGGGAAGCAGGCCAGAGAATAGCGGCCGTCAGGATCGCAAGCGCAGTTGCCCTTGTGTAAGCTAGGCGGGTCTTTTTACGTGGTTGAATGAAACATATGTGGCTATTTCTCTGGCGTGCGTCCCTGCTCTATGTCTTTCCCCTGCTGATGTGGGCCTACTGCCGCATCAAGGATATCGAGTTCGCCGAGCTCGATACCGGCGTCAACACCCACAAGTGGGTGGTGCTGGCCGCCTACCTCATCTACGTGGTGATCTGGATCCTGGTTAACCGCTATCTCGAACTCTTCCTGCGCCAGCGGAGCCGCAAATGATTGACCCCGGACTCTGGGGGATCTTGTTGCCTGCCGCCGTGCTGGCCCTCGGGCTTGGCTGGCTGATCGGGCGACGGGCCGCCACGGCGCAGGCTCAGGAGCTGCTGCTGGCGCAGGAGCGGCATCAAGCGTTGCAGGATCGCTTCGACGAGTTGCAGGATGAGCGCATGCAGGGCCAGCAGAAGCTGGATCAGCAGCAGACCCTGCTCATCAAACTCACCGCCCGACTCAAGGATGCGGAAGCGACCCTGCGCAGCGAGCGGCTGGCTGCCGCCGAGAAGCTGCAACTGCAACAGGAGACGGAGCAGCGCCTAAGCCAGCAGTTCGAGAATCTCGCCAACCGGATCTTCGAGCAAAACTCCGGCAACTTCCGCGAATTGAACCAGAATAGCCTCGATCTGCTGCTCACACCGCTCAAAGAGCAGCTCGAGGGCTTTCGCCGTCAGGTAGGTGAGACCCACGCTCAGGAGACGGCCCAGCGCCATAGCCTCAAGTTCGAGCTGGAGCGTCTCGCCGAGCTCAACGCCCGCATGACCGAAGAGGCGGCGGCGCTGACCCGCGCCCTCAAGGGCGACAGCAAGCAACAGGGCAATTGGGGGGAAGTGGTGTTGGCGCGGATCCTCAGCGAATGCGGCCTGCGCGAGGGCCACGAGTACCACACCCAGGTCAATATCGAGGTGGAGAAGGGCAAGCGCTACCAGCCCGACGTGATTGTCCACCTGCCGCAGGAGAAGGACATCATCATCGACGCCAAGGTGTCGCTGACCGCCTACGAGCGCTGGTACAACGCCGATGACGAGCTGGAGAAGGCGGTGGCGCTCAAGGAGCACGTCGCCTCGGTGCGCAACCATATCCGCGAGCTGGGCCGCAAGGATTACCAGCAGCTGCCCGGAGTGCGCACCCTCGACTATGTGCTGATGTTCGTGGCGGTGGAGCCCGCCTTCCTCACCGCGATGGAGGCCGATCCCTCGCTGGTGCGTTACGGTCTCGACAACAACATCCTGTTGGTGAGCCCCACCAACCTGATGGTAGCGCTGCGTACCATCGAGAACCTGTGGCGTTACGAGCGGCAAAACCAGAATGCCCGCCAGATTGCCGAGCGGGCCGGTCGCCTCTACGAAAAGCTGCGGCTGTTTGTCGAGGAGATGCAGCAGATGGGCGGCAGCCTGCACAAGGCGCAGGAGAGCTACGACAAGGCAATGGGACGGCTGGTTAACGGCCGTGGCAACCTGATTGCGCAGGTCGAGCGTTTCCGCGAGCTGGGGGTGGAGGTGACCAAGAGCCTGCCCGAGCCGCTGGTGGAGCGGGCACTGGAGCGTGACAAGGAGCAGGAGTAGTTTTTACCTGCACCGTCATCAGCCAAGGTCCAAACCCGGTTTGGGCCTTTTGCTATCTGCCTGCTTGCCCAGTGCTTACCTATCATCTGAAATCCGCAAAGCAAACGGCCCACCGAAGTGGGCCGTTTTTATTTGCAGTGCAGGTGTGGATCAGCGGCTGGCTGCGCGGGTGCTCAGTTCGGCTTTCTCGCTATCGCTCAGGAAGGCCAGGGTCAGGCCGTTCTGCTGGGCAGTGCGGATTTCGCTGGCGGTCATACCCGCGGCCGGGGCAGCCACCTCATGTTCGTGCGGCAGGTCGATCCCTTCCACCGCCGGGTCATCGGTGTTGAGGCAGGCCAGCACGCCGGCGGCCAGGAACTGGCGGATCGGGTGCTCGGTCAGGCTCGCTACCGTGGTGGTCTGGACGTTGGAGGTGAGGCAGGATTCGATGCCGATGCGGTGTTCGGCCAAATAGGCCATCAGGGCTTGATCCTGAATCGCTTTGACGCCGTGGCCGATACGCTCGGCGCCCAGCTCGCGAATGGCCTGCCACATGCTCTCGGGGCCAGCGGCTTCACCGGCGTGTACGGTGACGCGCATGCCTGCATCGCGCACCTTGCGGAAGTGGTCGACAAAGAGTTCGCCCGGGAAGCCCAGCTCGTCACCGGCCAGATCGATGGCGACCAGCTTGTCGCGGTGAGCCAAGCAGGCGGCCAGCTCCTGATTGCACTGCTCGGTGCCGAAGGTGCGGCTCATGATGCCGATCAGGTTGGTCTTGATACCGAAGTCGCGGCTGCCTGCGGCCACGCCGTCGATGATGGCTTCAACCACGCCTTGCGGGTGCAGCTTATGGGCCATCGCCATATAGGCCGGACTGAAACGCAGTTCGGCATAGTCGATACCGGCGTGCAGCAGATCTTCCACGTTCTCGTAGGCGACCCGGCGGCAGGCATCATAGTCAGCCAGCACGGCAACACCCCAGTCCAGCTTCTTCAGGAAGGCAACCAGACTCGGCTCGTTTTCGACGATCTGTACGTGGGGGCGCAGCGCTTCCAGTTCGAAGGCGGGCAGCTGGATATTGTGTTGGCGACCCAGCTCGAGGATGGTTTGCGGGCGGATGTTGCCGTCCAGATGGCGGTGCAGGTCGGTCAGGGGGAGAGATCTGTCAATCATGGGGGCGCCCTCGTCGAGTCAGGTTTGAAAGCCTGCCATTCTAGGCGGGGCTTTCAAAAAAGATACCCCGTTTATGGTTAAACGGGGTTCTGGCGGGCGGTGATTTGTCAGGGCGTGATGGGAATCGTTTTTCCCCGGGACTCAGGAGAGATCGAGTTCCTTCAGCTTGCGGGTCAGGGTGTTGCGGCCCCAACCGAGCAGGCGGGCTGCCTCCTGCTTGTGGCCGTGGGTGTGTTCCAGCGCCGTCTCCAGCATGATCCGCTCGAACTGGGGCATGGCATCGGCCAGGATGTCTGTCTCTCCCAGCGCCAGCTTGCTGGCCACCCACTCCTGCAACTGTTGCTGCCAGCAACCGGGCAACGCCGGTTGACCCGGTTCGGCGTTGTGGGTGATGGGGGTGAGCAGCTCGGCAGGCAGATCGCCCACCAGAACCTCCTGCCCCGAGGCCATCACGGTAAGCCAGCGGCAGACGTTCTCAAGCTGGCGCACGTTGCCCGGCCAGGGCAGGCGGCTGATATAGGCCTGGGTATCGGGGTGCAGGCTCTTGGCCTCGACGTTCAGCTCTTTGGCTGCGCGCAGCAGGAAGTGACGGGCCAGCTGGGGGATATCCTCACGGCGCTCCTTGAGAGCGGGGATGTGGATGCGAATGACGTTGAGGCGGTGAAACAGATCCTCGCGAAACTCGCCATCGGCGACCCGCTTCTCCAGATTCTGGTGGGTGGCGGCGATGATCCGTACATCCACCTGCACCGGCTGATGGCCGCCTACCCGGTAGAACTGGCCGTCGGCCAAGACCCGCAGCAGCCGGGTCTGCACATCCAGCGGCATGTCGCCGATCTCGTCGAGAAACAGGGTGCCGCCGTCGGCCTGCTCGAAGCGACCGTGGCGGATGTTGTTGGCGCCGGTGAAAGCCCCCTTCTCATGACCGAACAGCTCCGATTCGATGAGATCTTTGGGGATAGCCGCCATGTTGAGAGCGATAAAGTTTTTGTGGGCGCGCGGGCTGTGCTTGTGCAGGGCGTGGGCGACCAGCTCCTTGCCGGTACCACTTTGGCCGTTAATCAGAACCGAGATGCTGGAGCGTGACAGGCGACCGATGGCGCGGAACACCTCCTGCATCGCCGGTGCCTCACCGATGATCTCGGGAGTGGCGGTGGCCTCTTGCTGGCGAGACTTGCGCTTGGTGCGCTGCTCCTTGAGGTGATTCTCGGCGCGACGCACCAAGGTTACCGCTTCGTCGATGTCGAACGGTTTGGGCAGATATTCAAAAGCGCCACGCTGGTAGGCGTTGACCGCGCTGTCGAGGTCCGAGTGGGCGGTCATGATGATGATGGGCAGATCGGCCTGACGGCGGTGGATCTGCTCCAGCAGGCTCAAACCATCGATGCCGGGCATCCGGATATCGGAGAGGATCACATCGGGCGAGCGCAGCTCAAGGGCGTGCAGCAGGGCCTCGCCATCGGCAAAGCTCTCGCAGTTGAAGCCTTCGCTGCCGAGAGTGCGCTCCAGCACCCAGCGGATAGAACTGTCGTCATCGACGATCCACACTTTGGCGGTCATGGGGTTCCCTTACTTGCGAAGCGGTAGAAAAATGGTGAATTCGGTGTGACCCGGCCAGCTGATGCAGTCAATCCGCCCCTTGTGCTGGTCGATCAGGTTCTGGGCGATGGAGAGGCCAAGCCCGGTTCCCCCCTCCTTGCCGGTGATCATGGGATAGAACAGGGTGTCGCGAATGGCGTCCGGAATACCGGGGCCGTTGTCGATGATCTTGATCTCCGCCGCCAGCCGGTAACGCTGGCCGTGGATGGTGATCTGGAACGCGGTGCGGGTCTTGATACGGATAAGCCCGGTCTGATCCCCCAGTGCTTCGGCGGCATTTCGCACTATGTTGAGAAACGCCTGCTGCAGCTGATCCGGCTCCATCTCGAATTCGGGGATGCTGGGGTCGTAATCCCGCTCGATGCGAACAGAGGGAGGGAGTTCGAGCTCCACCAGTCGGCGTACCTGCTCCAGCACCGAATGGACATTGTGCATCTGGTGACGGCCGGGGCGCTGGGGGCCGAGCAGCCGATCGACCAGCACCCGCAGCCGGTCGGCCTGCTCGATGATGATGCCGGTATATTCGCGCAGCGCCGGGTCCGGCAGCTCTTTTTGCAGCAGCTGGGCCGCGCCGCGCAGGCCGCCGAGGGGATTCTTGATTTCGTGGGCCAGCCCGCGCACCAGCTCTTTGGCTGCCAGCTGCTGGGCATGTTGCTGCTGCTCCTGGCTGATCTTCTTCTGCTGGTCGATCTTGCGCAGCTCCACCACCAGCAGACGCTGTTCGTGGTCGGCCATCGGGGTGGCGCTCAGCTCCACCAGTCGCGGTTCTCCCTCTACCACCAGAGTCACTTCGCTATCGGTAAAGCCTTGCCCTGACGCGAGGCACTGCTTGAGCCGCTGCAAATCGAGGGAGATATGTTCCAGCAGATGGGGCAGTTCGATGCCGATCAGCCTGCGTTCACTGAGGGAGAGCAGCTGTTCAGCCGCCGGGTTGACGAATTGGATGCAGAGCCGCTCATCCATCAGGATCACGGCGGTCAGCAAATTATCCAAGAGTGTTTTGGCGTTGTCCGAGCGGGTTGGCACAGGTTTCTCCCTAAAACGGTGCTACACACCTGTTATGCACCGATATGGTGCATAGAGTTTACCCGCATCGGTGCGCTATATCACCCCTAGTCGGCTTTGGGGGTGGGTTTGGGAGCCGGCGTCACGCTCGCTCTATGCAGGTAAAAGGTGACTGCACTGGATTTAGCAAGGATCGTACCGTCTTTAGCGAGCAGCTCGAGCTGAGCCTCGTGGGCGCCGCGATCGACGTTTTCGACCCGGACAGAGAGGCTGTTGCTGACGATGGGGGCGGCTTTGCCATCCAGGGTCAGGCGCACATCATACTGGGTCGGAGGTTTGGGGCTGATGGTGCCCTGAAAGACGATGTTGCCTGTGTTGTCGCGCAGGGTGCTGCCCTGTTCCGGGGAGAGCAGTTCGATGGTCAGCTTGGCCGCCTCTTTCTCTTTCTTGGCATCGGCGCCGGTCAGGCTGTTGAAGTTATCCACCTGCACCGATCTGGGCGCGCTGCTGCCCAGCAGCGGGGCGACCCGCAGATCGACCTCTTTGGCGTTTTTGCCGGGTGGTGGCGCATCCGAGTAGTGGGTGATGCCATTGCCATCGACCCAGGAGTAGACCTTGGCCGCATCCGTACCGAACGAGGTCAGCAACAGGAGGCTGAGCACCCCTATGCCATGCTTGTTGTTCATCCATCTCTCCTTGACGGTATTTTGCTTAATCCTATCAGAGAAAAAACCCGCCAGATGGCGGGTTTTGTCACGATTAAGCAAGCTGACCTGATTTAAACGGCCAGTCTGCTGAGACTTAGACGGAGTAGTACAGTTCGAACTCCAGCGGGTGCGGGGTCATGCGCACACGGTCAACATCCTGCTGTTTCAGTTCCAGATAGGAGTTGATGAAGTCATCGCTGAACACGCCGCCACGGGTCAGGAACTCGCGGTCAGCATCCAGAGCGGCCAGGGCTTCGTCCAGAGAACCGGCAACGGTCGGCACTTCTGCGGCTTCTTCCGGCGGCAGGTCGTACAAGTTCTTGTCCATGGCATCGCCCGGATGGATCTTGTTGATGATACCGTCCAGACCGGCCATCAGCTGGGCTGCGAAGGCCAGGTACGGGTTGGCAGCCGGATCCGGGAAGCGCACTTCGATACGACGGGCTTTCGGGCTCGGTACCACCGGGATACGGATGGAGGCAGAGCGGTTGCGGGCAGAGTAGGCCAGCATGACCGGCGCTTCATAACCCGGAACCAGACGCTTGTAGGAGTTGGTGGTCGGGTTGGCGAAGGCGTTGATGGCCTTGGCGTGCTTGATGATACCGCCGATGTAGTGCAGAGCCATCTCGGACAGACCGCCGTACAGGTCACCAGCGAACAGGTTGACGCCGTTCTTGGCCAGAGACTGGTGGCAGTGCATGCCAGAGCCGTTGTCACCGAACATGGGTTTCGGCATGAAGGTAACGGTCTTGTTGTAGGCGTGGGCCACGTTGTGGATCACGTACTTCAGTACCTGTACTTCGTCAGCTTTCAGCGTAAGAGTGTTGAAGCGGGTAGCGATCTCGTTCTGACCGGCAGTGGCCACTTCGTGGTGGTGAGCTTCAACGACCTGGCCCATCTCTTCCAGCACCAGACACATGGCGGCACGGATATCCTGGGAGGAGTCGACCGGTGCAACCGGGAAGTAACCGCCTTTCACGAACGGACGGTGACCCTTGTTGCCATGCTCATAGGCAGTGCCGGAGTTCCATGCGGCTTCTTCAGATTCGATTTTCACGAAGCTGTGGCCCATGGTGTTGGAGAAGGTGATGTTGTCGAACATGAAGAATTCCGGCTCCGGCCCGAACAACACGGTGTCAGCGATGCCGCTGGACTTCAGGAAATCTTCTGCACGCTTGGCGATGGAGCGCGGATCGCGGTCGTAGCCCTGCATGGTGGCAGGCTCCAGCACGTCACAAACGATGTTCAGGGTGGTCTCTTCGGTGAACGGGTCCAGCTTGGCGGAGGCTGCGTCCGGCATCAGTACCATGTCGGATTCGTTGATGCCCTTCCAGCCGCCGATGGAGGAACCATCGAACATCTTGCCGTCTTCGAAGAAATCTTCATCAACCTGGTGAGCAGGGATGGATACATGCTGCTCTTTACCCTTGGTGTCGGTAAAGCGCAGATCAACAAACTTGACTTCGTGTTCCTGGATCAGGGCCAAAACGTTCTGGGCTGACATGCTAAGTAACCTCCGGTGTTAAAACTCTCTGGGTGAATGCGTCGTCGTATTCACATAAGCCAGTATCGTGCCAAGTTTGTGACAGCTTGATTTCAGGGCAATCTCGCTGAAGAGGCTCCCCAAAATCAGGCGATCTCGACTCGCGTTGCATCAATTTAGTGCGATGGTGGATCGTTTTGGTGCACTGTAATGGTGCGCGAAATACGGTCACCGCCCATCTAAGCAGGGTTTGTCAGAGAGGTCTATGATCCAGATCTGTTGTTATGCGCGAATGTACTGCAATTCTGCTAGGCAGATCACAAAGGCAAGAGTACAATTAGCGCCCAATTTTACCCGGTGATTGAGGCGAGAATGTTAGAGAATTTACGCAATATTGCGATTATTGCGCACGTTGACCACGGCAAAACGACTCTGGTTGATAAGCTGCTGCAGCAGTCCGGCACCCTGGACCGCTCCACGGAAGGCCAGGAACGGATCATGGACTCCAATGATCTGGAACGGGAACGTGGCATCACCATTCTCGCCAAGAACACTGCGATCCGCTGGAATGACTACCGCATCAACATCGTTGATACCCCGGGTCACGCCGACTTCGGTGGTGAAGTAGAGCGCGTACTGTCCATGGTTGACTCCGTACTGCTGCTGGTTGATGCCGTAGACGGCCCGATGCCGCAAACCCGTTTCGTGACTCAGAAGGCGTTTGCTCAGGGTCTGAAGCCGATCGTGGTCATCAACAAGGTTGACCGTCCGGGTGCTCGTCCTGACTGGGTAATGGATCAGGTATTCGACCTGTTCGACAACCTGGGCGCGACTGACGAACAGCTGGATTTCAAAGTTGTTTACGCCTCTGCACTGAACGGTTGGGCCACCATGGATCAGGACGTCGAGTCCGAGAACATGGAGCCGCTGTTCCAGGCTATCGTTGACAACGTTGAAGCGCCGAAGGCTGATGCCGAAGGTGGTTTCCAGATGCAGATCTCCCAGCTGGACTACAACTCCTACGTGGGCGTTATCGGTATCGGCCGTATCACCCGTGGTCGCGTCAAGACCAACCAGCAAGTCACCATCGTTGGTGCTGACGGCAAGACCCGTAACGGTAAAGTCGGTCAGGTGCTGGGTTACCTGGGTCTCTCCCGTACTGAAGTTACCGACGCGCAAGCGGGTGACATCATCGCTATCACCGGTCTGGGCGAGCTGAAAATCTCCGACACCATCTGTGACAACGGTGCCGTTGAAGCCCTGCCGCCGCTCTCCGTTGACGAGCCGACCGTGAACATGACCTTCCAGGTCAACACCTCACCGTTCGCTGGTAAAGAAGGCAAGTTCGTGACCTCCCGTAACATTCTGGAGCGTCTGAACCAGGAGCTGGTCCACAACGTGGCCCTGCGCGTGGAAGAGACTGATGATCCGGACAAGTTCCGTGTATCCGGTCGTGGTGAGCTGCACCTCTCCATCCTGATCGAAAACATGCGTCGCGAAGGTTACGAACTGGCTGTGTCCCGTCCGGAAGTAATCCTGCGTACCGTTGATGGCGTTCTGCAAGAACCGTTCGAAACCGTAACGGTGGACGTTGAAGAAGCGCACCAGGGTTCCGTGATGGAGCAACTGGGTCTGCGTAAAGGCGAAATGACCAACATGACGCCGGATGGCAAGGGTCGTGTCCGTCTGGACTTCATGATCCCGAGCCGTGGCCTGATCGGTTTCCAGACCGAGTTCATGACCATGACCTCCGGTACCGGTCTGCTGTACCACACCTTCGACCACTACGGTCCGCACAAGGGTGGCAGCATCGGCGAGCGTCAGAATGGCGTGCTGATCTCCAACGCTACCGGTAAGGCCCTGACCTACGCCCTGTTCGGTCTGCAAGACCGTGGTCGTCTGTTCATCGGTCACGCGACCGAAGTGTACGAAGGCCAGGTGATCGGTATTCACTCCCGTTCCAACGACCTGACTGTTAACTGCCTGAAAGGCAAACAGCTGACCAACATGCGTGCCTCCGGTACCGACGAAGCTCAAGTGCTGACTCCGCCGATCCGCATGACTCTGGAACAGGCTCTCGAGTTCATCGATAACGACGAACTGGTAGAAGTGACTCCGAAGAACATCCGTATCCGCAAGAAATTGCTGACCGAGCTGGATCGTAAGCGCTCTGGCCGTGGTTAATGCCATGTGCTGAGTCTCGGCAGCCCTTGCGGCCGCTGATGGTTCACTGATAAACGGACCCAAACCTCTGGTTTGGGTCCGTTTCTTTATGCCTGTGATCCGCTCTGGCCATCCTGATG